>JAITJV010000278.1 GCA_031278755.1 Treponema sp.
TTGGTTTTTCCGATCTTGAAGGAAAAGCCGGCGAAGCCCTTGTTGAGCGGATTGCCGCTCTTAAAGCCATGGGCTGCGGCCTTCTCCGTTTTGCCGTACCCGATATTGAAGCGGCCTCCGTCCTTGGGGAGCTTGCCGGCATGTCGCCCCTTCCCCTTTCAGCCGACATACATTTTGATTACCGCATAGCGCTCCGCTGCCTTGATTTTCCCATTGCAAAAATACGGATCAACCCGGGCAACATAGGCGGAAGGGGCCGCGTTGAAAAGGTTCTTGCAAAGGCTTCCGCCCGCAACGTCCCCATACGGATAGGCGTCAACGCGGGAAGCCTGCCGGGGGATCTCCGGTCCGCCGTTGAAGGGGGGATGGACAGGGCCGAAGCGCTGGTCCGGGCGGCGGAACGGGAGCTTGCCATATTCAGGGAATTTGATTTTAGGAACGCCGTCGTTTCCATGAAAGCCTCCTCCGTGAGCGAGACAATCCGGGCCAACCGTATCCTCGCCTCAAGGACGGACGTCCCCCTTCACATAGGCGTTACCGAGGCAGGCCCCCTTGTCGCCGGCGTTGTGCGGAATACCGGCGCCTTGCTTGTCCTTCTTCTTGAGGGCATAGGGGACACCATACGGGTGTCCCTTTCGGACGCCGTGGAAAATGAGGTGATAGCCGGCCGGGAAATACTCGCCGCGGCCGCGGACATGTGCAAGGGCGGGGGAGCCGCGAACCGCTTTGCGGCCGGCCGGGGCGTGCGGATAGTGTCCTGCCCCCGCTGCGGGCGGAACGGTTTTGACACCCATGCCTTTACCGCGCGCTGGTTTTCCCGTTTGTACGCCATGGACAAGGATATCACCGTTGCGGTTATGGGATGCGCGGTAAACGGCCCCGAAGAGGCAAAACACGCCGATCTGGGGATCACCGGGGCGGGGGAGAAGGTGCTGATCTTTCGCCGCGGGAAAGTAATCCGCACCATAGACGCGCCCTCCGCGGACGCGGCCTTCGGCGAGGAGCTGGAAAAGCTCCAGCCCCCGTTTGGGAATTCCGATATAAATATATGAAACCGATAAAAGCCGTTTTTTTCCGCGCGGTTTTCCCGTTTTTTTTCCTTCTCTGCATAAAAACCGCGCTTTGGCCCCAGGAGGCGCGGCCCTGGTGGTATACGATGGAAAGGGGCAAGCTTCTTTTCCGTTCCGGGGAATACGGGGACGCGCTTCTCGCCTTCGAAGACGCGCGGCGCCAGAGGCGGGAACGCTACACCGCGCTGGAACGTAATTTTATCGAATTTCTTTCGCGCCCGGAAATACGCCGCCTGGGCGATTCCCTTGAACGCATAGAAGCCTGGATCGCCGAACGGCATGAAAACACCGCTGCGGAAGCCCTTGGAGAATTGTACTACCGCTATCCCAAAGACGCCCTCGAAAATTCCGCCGCCAGGGCGCTTTATGAACTCGGCCGCCTTAAGGATTACCCCGATGCGGAGTTTTGGATAGGCGAAACCTACCGGACAGAGGGGGAATTGTCTTTGGCCCTTATCCAGTACCGCAAAGCCCTTGAGGGCCGGGACAAGCTGGAAAATCCCGGTTTTACCGTAGAACTTCTTTACAGAATAGCCGGAATACAGAGGATCAGGCAGGAATATATCGAAATGGAAAATACCCTCAAGAGAATACCCGGCGGGCTGGATGCGGCGACAGGAAAGCCCAGGGACGCCCTGTGGTCCGATGAAACGTCTTTTATCAAAAGCGCCATGATGCGGACCCTGGAAAACGAGGGAATAAACCGTTTTCTTACCCTCTACCGTTACAACAACACCGCCGTCGAGCCGGCCCACCGTCTTTTGGGCTTTTTCTATTATGCCTCGGGCAGGTACAACGCCGGCCCCGCCCTGGAACATCTGATGTTTGCCTTTCTCATTCAAAACACCGTTATTCTGGAAGAAGTAATAAGGAATCAGTACGATTTTACCTTTACCGGCCTTCCCGAACTCATGGCGGTAACGGCCAAAAATCAGCTTGTTTCTTCTTACATTGAGGAATCGGAATACTATAAAACCGCCTATTACCTTGCAAACGTGCTTTACGGCGAAGGAAAACTGCCGCAGGCGCGGGGCATTTGGGAATTCATTGCGGGCCGGGAAGAAGCCGGGGAATGGCGCCGCCGCGCCCGGGAGCAGCTGCGAAGCCCCGCCCAGGAACGGGCCGTTGAAATGCCCTGACCGGCGCGGCGCGGTTGACTTTTTTGCGCCTTTTATAGTATGCTGATCATGCCCGTTGAAGGGTAAGGAGACAGACTATGGCTCAGGCCAGTAAAAACGCCCGTACATCAAGCACCACCCAGAAATTCTTTTGTTCCTGCGGCGGCGAAATCAAGATGAAGACCCTTTTTGAAAACGGCAAGGTAAAGAACGTCGCTGAATGCGACAAGTGCAAACGTAAAGAACGGCGTCCGTCGGATTTTAAATAAGGTTCGGGGCTGTTCCAAAACTTCAGTTTTTGGAGCAGGCCCGTTCTTCAGAAACCGCGGTTTTTTGAAGAACAACCGCTCGCGGGCGCGTGTTTCGCGGCCGGCGGGCAGGGACGGCGAGGGAGCCAACCGGGTTTCCGGACAGGCCCGATGAACAGAAAAATTAATGTGGGGGTTTTCATTTGGCAGGCAAGATAAGTTCCGCCGAAAAACGGCACCGGCAAAGCGAAGAACGGCGCGTCCGCAACAAAGCGGTAAAAAGCGCGGTCAGGACGAGCGCCAAAAAATTTGTGGCTTTTGCCCGGAAAAGGGATATGGATCAGGCGGAAGCCGCCCTTATGGATATGATCAAAAAGATCGACACCGCCGCCCGCAAAGGTATAATCAAAAAAAACACCGCGGCGCGTAAAAAGTCCAGAATGCAGCGGTTCTTTAACAAGCTCAAAGGCGGACCGGCAGCAGCGCAGCATGGCGGATAAAAAGTACACCAAGGCGGATATTATTGATTCCTTATACGAAAAAACAGGCTTAAGCCGCAAGGAAATCCGCGTTATCGTTGAACTTTTTATTGATGAAATTAAAAACGCCCTCG
Organism: Treponema sp.; assembly: GCA_031278755.1. GTDB lineage: Bacteria > Spirochaetota > Spirochaetia > Treponematales > Breznakiellaceae > JAIROE01. Next base: position 3,050 of record JAITJV010000278.1, read on the forward strand.
TCAGGGGCATGGCGATAGAATTGCGCGGTTTTGGTACTTTTATTGTAAAAGTCCGGAAAGGCCGTTCAAAGGCCCGGAATCCCAAAACAGGCGAACCCATAGAAATACGCCCCCACGGCATCGCATCCTTCAGGGCCGGCCAGGAACTTAAGCAGGATGTATGGAATTTGGCGGGCGGCGGGCCGGAATGATCGCGCAGGGGGACCGGGGCGGATTTTTTCCTTTTGTAAAAAGAATTCTTATCCATCTCGGCCTCGTGGTTTTTTCATCTCTTCTTTTTGCGGCTTCTTTTCCCAACCCCCTTATAGAAAAAGGTTTGCCGCTTCTTGCCTGGACGGCCTATGTCCCCGTTTTTTTCCTTATCCGCAGATCGAACCTTCCCGCCTCCGTATGCTGGGGCGCCCTGTACGGTTATGTTTCTTACGGCCTCTTTAATTACTGGCTCGGCGTTTTTCATCCGCTGGCGGGGGTCATCGTAGGCCTCATCTATTTTGTGTATCTGGCCGTCCTTTTCTTTTTTCTCAAAGTTGCGGACGTCTTCTTTCCCCGGCGGGGATATATCATTCAATGGATTATCTGGATAAGCTACGAATACCTCCGGACGCTGGGGTTTTTGGGTTATTCCTACGGTATTACAGGCTATTCCCAGTGGACCCTGCTTCCCGTGATACAAATCGCCGATTTGACGGGCGTCTGGGGCGTTTCGGCCCTCGTCGTTTTTCCGTCGTTTTTTATCGCCGCGCTTCTCTCCGAAGGGGGGGGTACGGCTGGATCCGCGGCGAAATTTCTTTTCAGGGAAAAAATCCCCGCGCTTGCGTGGTTCGCGGCCCTTGCGGGTACGCTTGTATACGGCTTTGTTTCTCCCCCCGATTATAAAGACGCGCCCCGCGCCCGGCTTGCCCTGATTCAGCTTAACGCCGATCCCTGGAAGGCGGAGGTTCCCGGCATGGAAATGGAGCAATACCGGGAAAATCTGTCCGTTCTCCGCCGCCTCTCCGGCGAGGCCCTCGCGGAAGGCCCCGAACCCGATCTTGTCGTGTGGTCCGAAACCGCCTTTGTGCCCCGTATTTACTGGCATACCGCCTACCGGGACGATCCGCCCTCCTGGATTCTTGTGCGTGAACTTTTGGATTACCTTTCGGCGCAGGATGTTCCTTTTCTTATAGGAAACGATGACGCGCGCAAGGATCCTGTAAAAAATCCCTTTAACGATCACCGGGTCGATTACAATGCGGTTATGCTCTACGAAAAGGGAAAGGTAACCGGGCTGTACCGCAAGCTCCACCTTGTTCCCTTTACCGAATATTTCCCTTACGAAAAGCAGTTCCCCTGGGCGTATAATATCCTGGTAAACGCGGACACCCATTTTTGGGAAAAGGGGGAAGAAGAAACAGTCTTTTCCGTCCCTTTCCGCGGGCGGGAAGGGAATTTCAGTTTTTCAAGCCCTATCTGTTTTGAAGACACCTTCGGCTATCTTTCGCGGAATTTTGTCCGCCGGGGGGCGGAGCTTATTGTCAATCTTTCGAACGACGCCTGGTCGAAAAGCCTTTCGGCCCAAAACCAGCACCTTTCCATGGCGGTTTTCCGGGCGGTGGAAAACCGGCGTTCCATGGCCCGTTCCACGGCGTCGGGACAGACCTGCGGCATTGATCCCGGGGGCAGGATAATTGCCATGGCGCCCCCCTTTACCGAATCATGGACAACCGTGGAACTCCCTGTTATTACCCCCGATACCCTGTATACAGCCTGGGGGGATTTTTTTCCGGCGCTGTTTACCGCGGCGGCGGCGCTTCTATTGATCTCCGGCTTTATAAGACGTATAATGAAAGCAAGGTAATGAATTAAAACCGCCGGTACAAACGACAAGCCGTTCCAGCAGGAAGGAAAAGATGAACACCCAAAAGAAGATACTCATAGTCGATGATGAAAAAATAAACCTTGAGTTCTTCGAAGTAATGCTTTCCAAACTCGGTTTTATTGTGGAAGAAGCCAATGACGGGGTAGAGGCCCTTGAAAAGGCCAGGAAGTTCAGCCCCGATCTGATACTTCTGGACAATATCATGCCCCGCATGTCGGGGTGGGAAGTTACCAAAACGCTCAAGGGAGACAGAAGGTATTCAAATATTCCCATTATCATGTTTTCCGCGCTGGACGATGTAAAAGACAAGGTGGAAGGTTTTGAATTGGGGGTGGATGATTACATCACCAAGCCCTTTAATTTTTCGGAAGTCCTCGCAAGGATACGCGCCGTGCTGCGGAACCGCGAACTCTTTGCCCTAATTGAAGTTCGGGAATCCCGCCTCAGCATGGCGGAAGAACTCAATACGGACATAAAGAACAACCTGCAGGATTTTGTAAAGCGCATCGACGATCTTGACGCGGCCATAGCGATGTTCTCGCGGGGCATTGATTCGGCGCTTCTTCCGCACTTTGTGGATGTCATACGGGAAAAGACCCAGCGGGTGCGGAAACATATTGCGGAACTGGACGCCCGTATCGAAAAAACGATACATGAGTGGGAAGAGCTTAAAAAGAGCGAAATTGGATTGTCCGTTCTGGAAAGCCACATACGCAAATTTCTGCACGGCGCCGAAGGGCGCGGGGAGTAGAGATGTCCAGAACAGATAAAAGAAAAGAAGGGTCCGAATTGGTCATCCTTGGGGAAAGCACCTCTTTTAACGGATTTCTCAAGTTCAAGGAGACGCTCCGCATACAGGGAAAATTCAAGGGCACCATAGAAGCCACCGGCGCCCTTATTGTCGATAAAGGGGCGGTGGTGGAGGCGGATCATATATCGGTAACTTCCCTCACGGTGTACGGTACGGTGATAGGGGCCGTCTGGGCGGCGGATAAAATCGATATGATGAGCGGCGCGGAAGTCAGGGGGGATTTAACCGCGGCAAGGCTCCGCATTGCGGACGGCGTAATATTTGAAGGTCAGTGCAGCATGACCAGGGCGGAGAAGGAAGTTGAAATCTTTTCCCGGCCTACCGAGGAAATCAAGACCGAGCTGCAGTGGACAAATGGTTCATAATGAAGTTTTCCTTGTGGAAAGGCTTGCCGCGCTGGGGAGGACCCTTGCCGCCGCGGAATCCTGCACGGCGGGGCTTGTTGCGGACATGATAGCCTCCGTTCCCGGCGCTTCGCGGGTGTTCTGGGGATCTTTTGTAACATATATGCTTGACGCAAAAACGGTCATGCTCGGCCTTGACAGGGCGGCCCTTGAAAAATACGGGGCGGTGAGCAGGGAAACCGCCTGCGCCATGGCGGAGGCGGCGCTGGCGAAAAGCGGCGCGGGGGCGGCCGTTTCGGTAACGGGGCTTGCCGGCCCCGACGGCGACGGAACTTCCGTGCCTGTAGGGACGGTATGGGTGGCTACAGCCCTTGCGGGCGGGGCAAGCGCCGCGCGGGTTTTTCATTTTAAAGGAGAGCGGGACGCGGTGCGGCGCGCCGCGGCGGAAGCGGCGCTTCAGGAAACCCTGGATCGTCTTTCCGGCTATTGACAATCGGAAGAAGCGGCGGTTATTATTAATGTATCCTTTCGTTATGCTAACAAATAAACAGTCAGAAAAAAGAAATAATTCATAATGACAAGCTGCGTATATTATTTTCATTATTTTTTTTGTCTGCCCGAGTGGATCCGGTACTGTATTGTTGGACTCAGAAGCCGGCAGCCGCCCTCCGGTCCGGACGGGGGCATGAAAAATTAACAGGTGGTTTTAGCGATGGCATTGGTACGGAGAGGTCGAAAACCAAAGATCACGGAAAATGAAGGGGATCAGACGGAAACCCTGAATTTTGAATCTGAGCCCGGCGTTACAGCCGGAACTTCGTCCGCGGACCAGAGTTCCGCGCAGGTGGAATCCGTTCCGGGGGAATCCTGGGACGGTTCCGGGCCTTCCGACGACGAAGGGGGCGAAAAGGGACGGGTTGTCGTCAAGACCAAAGGGCGGCACACTTCCTACCGCGAAAACAGGCGGTATAACGGCCCGTCCCAGGGCGGCTTTGGCGCGGCCCAGGGCTTTTCAGGCGGTTACAGTCCGCCCCCGGCCCAGCCCGCCGGAAACGGCGGTGGAAACGGAAACGGGCAGGAATTGCCG
>JAITJV010000137.1 GCA_031278755.1 Treponema sp.
TTTTGTCTTAAACAAGCTCTCTTAATTCCTAATCCTGTAAGGAGTTAGCATTGAGAGATACAGGACTCGAACCTGCCACCTTCAGCTCCGGAGGCTGACGCTCTATCCAGATGAGCTAATCTCTCATGGGTAAAAATCAAGTGAAAGTTAAGACTACCGGAAAAGGGCGCTGTTGTCAAGGCGGCGGTTTCGCTGTATGCTCAAATCCGGGAGGGGGACGGGTGCGTTCTGACGGCAAATTTACAGGGGAATGTATCGCGGAACTCCGGGAAGAGATACGCGCGGCGGGGGGAAACGAGGTTTTCGCCCAGGGCTGGATAGGCGAAAAGGGCCTTGTCGAAAGGATCAAGGTGCTTGCGCGGGGGAATGAGGGCGCGGTGCTTGCAATCCGGGGGCGGCCGGGCGGCGGCGAAGATCTCTCCGGCAAGGAGACGTGCGTCAAGGAGACGCGCGTTAACGAAACGTGCGATGTTTTAATTCATAACCATCCGTCAGGCTATCTTGTTCCCAGCGACAACGATCTGCGTATTGCGGGCAGGGCCGCGGAAGAAGGCGTCGGTTCCTATATAATTGATAACGACGCGGAAAAGGTTTATGTAGTCGCCGAGAGCGCCAGGCGGAGGAAACCCAGGGCCCTTAAGGCGGATCGTATATGCGCCGCTCTTGAACAGGGGGGGAGCATCGCCGAAAGGCTGCCTTCCTGGGAACCGCGCGCGTCCCAGTTGGATCTTATGCGGCTGATTATTCGGGGCTTTAACGAAGACGCCCTGGTTGCCGCCGAAGCGGGAACGGGGGTGGGAAAGTCCTTTGCGTACCTTCTTCCCGCCGTACATTATGCGCTGGACAATGACGAGCGCATTGTCGTTTCCACCGCCACGATAAACCTTCAGCAGCAGCTTTTTGACAAGGACATTCCCCTTGTTTCCCTTTCAACGGGCAGGAAGATAAAGGCGGTGCTCATAAAGGGAAGGGGAAACTACCTTTGCCTGCGCCGCCTTGCCGACGCCGCAAAGGAGCCGGAACTGAATGATGAAAACAACGGGGAATTGCAAAAAATAGCGGATTGGTCCCTTACAACCAAAACAGGCGGCAGATCGGATCTTTCTTTTTCGCCCGCGGAAACCCTCTGGTCGCGCGTCTGTTCGGAGGCGGATCTCTGTATGGGGATGCGCTGTCCCTGCAGGGAAAAATGTTTTGTTTTTTCGCTCCGGAAAGAAGCCGCCGACGCGCGGCTCCTTGTGGTAAACCACCACCTCCTTTTTGCCGATCTTGCCGCGCGGCGCGAAGGCGCGGGTTATGAAGGTACGGTGGTGCTTCCCCCGTATACGCGGGTCATCATAGACGAAGCGCATACGATAGAAGACGCGGCGACTTCGTTTTTTTCAAAGGAATTCAGCCGCCTTGGGATCTTCCGTCAGTTGGGACGGCTTTACAGGAGGCGGCGGGCAAACCAGCGCGGGCTTTTGGTGCGGCTTGCCTCTATGGCCGGCCGGGACCCGGCGCGGGACCGGCTTGACGAAGCGGCGGCCGCTGTAGAGAAGGTGCGCGACGCCGCGGATTCCCTTGATGAAGCGGGGCTTCTCCTCTGCGGGGACGAAGGAATCTTCCGCCTTACCCCGGCAAAGGAAGAAACCGTCAAGCCCTTTTTTACGCTTTTTGCGGTTCTTCGCAAACATATAAGCGCGCTGGGGGATCTGGTGCGGAACCTTCTGGAAGAATTTGACGATCAGGATAAAGGGCTTAAGGACGGCGGGCTTGAAAGCTGCATCTGGGAAATCAAAACAGTGCTGCGGAGGCTTGACGACGTCGGGGGGATATGTTCTTCGTTCATCAATTACCGGGAAAAACCGGATGAGGTGATGTGGATGGAACAGCGGCGCGCCAATGCGGGAGACCCCTGGGTCGCCTATTCGGTTACCCCGGTGGATGTAGCGCCGGCGCTTGAGGAAGCCCTCTGGAAGCCGAATAAAAGCGTCATTTGCACTTCCGCAACCCTTGCGGTCGGCGGCGGTTCCTTTGATTACTGGGCCGGCCGTTCGGGTCTCAGGCTTTTGAAGGACAGGCGGTTTCTTTCCGGCTGCTTCCCTTCGCCCTTTCCCTACGCCGCTTCCGTACTCCTTGCCGTGCCTGAAGACGCCCCCCTGCCCGAGGAGGAATCATACCGGTCCTTTGTCGACCGGGCCGTTCCGCGCCTCATAGCGGCCGCCGGAGGATCGGCGCTGGCGCTCTTTACATCCTACCAGGCGTTGAAAAGCGCCTATAACGCCGCCCTGCCCGAATTGCGCGGTCTGGGGATACGCTGCCTTAAACAGGGGGACGACGACAGATCGCGGCTTCTTTCAGCCTTTCTTGAAGACAAAACCAGCGTCCTTTTTGCAACCGATTCGTTTTGGCAGGGCGTTGACGCGCCGGGGGACGCCCTGCGCCTTGTGATCCTCTGCCGGCTTCCGTTCAGGACGCCCAACGATCCTGTCTTTGAGGCGCGCAGGGAAGCCCTTGAAAAAAAAGGGATGAGCGCCTTCATGGAATTGTCGCTTCCCGAATCCGTTATGAAATTCAAACAGGGCTTCGGACGCCTTATGCGGCGGTCAAGCGATCACGGCGTGGTGGCCGTTCTTGACGGAAGGATCATCAAAAAAAGATACGGCGAATTTTTTATCCGTTCGCTTCCCGAGACGAAAAAATGCTTTGGCGAATTTGAAACGATTGTGCGGAAGGCTGAATCTTTTTTATATGCAAGACTTGCGAAGTAACCAGCCGGGTTGTCCGGCAAGCCCAATGAGCCTCCGCGGAATTGTTTTTACGCCAAAAATGCGGAACCGGAAAATTTGACTCCCTGGCGGTACGGCGTTATTTTGTAATGTAGGGTTTGCGGGGGCGCGCATGTATGATTTTGTATCGGTTGTAGACAGGGCGGGAAAGGGAGCGGCGAAATGGGAGGACATGAAGAAAAAACATCCGAACCTTCCCCCCGGCGTCATTCCCCTTTCGGTGGCGGACATGGAATTCACAACCGCTCCGGAGATTACGCAGGGCCTCACGGAATATCTTAAAGACCTTGTTCTGGGCTACACCGTGCCCACGCCGGCGTACTATGAGGCGGTATGCGGATGGATGAAGAAACGGCACAACTGGGATATAGACAGCGGCTGGATCGTTACATCGGACGGCGTTGTATCCGCCCTGTTTAATGCTGTACGGGCTTTTACAAAACCCGGAGACGGGATAATCATTCTTGCGCCGGTGTATTATCCTTTCTACAGGGCTGTAGAGGCGAACGGCCGCAAAGTCGCCGCAAGCAATCTCATGACGAAAGACGGACGCTATACGGTCGATTATGACGACCTGGAAGCGCGGGCAAAAGAAAAGGAAAACACCCTTTTGATTTTCTGCAGCCCCCATAACCCCGTCGGCAGGGTGTGGGACAGGGAAGAACTTGAGCGCGTCGGAAAAATATGCATTGAAAACAGGGTGACGGTTGTTTCCGACGAAATACATTTTGACGTCGTTCTTCCCGGCTATACCCATACCGTTTTTGCGTCAATGAACGAAGATTTCGCGCAGAATACCGTCACCTGCACCGCTCCAAGCAAAACATTTAACCTTGCGGGGCTTCAAACGTCAAACATCATCATCAAAAATGAAAATTTGCGAAAAGCGTTTACGGAGGCGCAGGCGCTGCACGGCGGGCATTCTATGCTTAACATCTTCGGGTACAAGGCGTGCGAGATAGCCTACACCCGATGCGAAAAATGGCTGGAAGAATTTCTGGGCGTTCTCGATCAAAACCGCAGAATCGCCGAGGATTTTTTTCAGAAAAAACCAATGGGGATACGTGTATCGCGGCTTGAAGGAACCTACCTGCAATGGTGGGACTGCCGCGCCCTGGGCATGGACTGCGGGGAGCTTGAACGGTTCATGGTAAACGAAGCCCTTCTTTTTCTGGATGAAGGGCGCATCTTCGGCGGCCCGGGCAAAGGGTTTGAGCGGATCAACCTCGCCTGTCCGTCCGCCGTACTTGAAGCGGCGCTTCTGCGGTTCAGGGACGCTCTTGAAAGAAGGGCGCGCGTATACCGTACATGGAAAGATCGGGGGAACTCCTTCTCAGTACGGCGGGAGGCTATGTGGAATCGGGGTCCAATTCAACCCTGACGTATACGGACGCCGAAGGCAAACAGCATGTTTTGAAATTCAGAAGGAAGTAGGCGGGGCGGCTCCGTTCACGGGTTTCCCGCCCGGCGGGAGGCCCCGGGCTTAAACGATTAGTCCGTGTCAAAGACAGTCTTGCCGAGGCTTCCGGTTTTTATGCCGGAACGGTACCTTTGCAGGGCTTCTTTTTCCGCTTTGAGCGCGTTAAAGTTGTACACCGTTTCACCCCTGTCGTCAATTTCCACATCAGGCATTGAATAGGCGCCCATATCCCTGATGATGCGGCCGCAGGCCGCGTCCATGCGGGGAGGCCTGCATTCGGCGGCGGAACTGTCTATGCCGCGGACGCCGGTTGGATGCGTCCAGATATGGAGGAAACCCAGCCGGCGGAGGTTGCCGGTCTGTATCTCCCTGTTTTCCCGTTTCATCACGGCAAAGCGAAGGGCGGGAATAAGCCAGAAAAGGGCCGAGAATACAAGGGGAACGGCGCCCAGGCCCGCGGCGATGACGGGCCATGGGTTTGCGGTTACATGGTTTAAGAGCACGGTAACAACAAGGGCGTACACATAGGAACTTGTTTGGGTAAGGACGGGGCCTGAAACTACCGCGTTGTAGAGGAAATAACCGCCAAAGACAAGGTTTACCCCGTTTATCAGGGCGAACCATGTGTTCATACTTTTACTGTTGGCGGAAAAAACCCTGAGCGGTTTTACCGGCGCCGAAATTTCAGGCTGTCCGCGGGCGGCGTTTTCCGCGTCTTTCCGCTTTAAGAGTTCGTCAAAACGGTACACCACCGTACCGTCGGGGCCGGCCTCGGGGGAGCCGCCGAATTCGCAGCAGAACGCAAGCATCTCTCCGGCGGCTTTTTCGGGGGAAAGCCCGGTAAACGCCATGAATTCGGGGAGCGCGATAACCCCGCTGTTTGCCTGTATATGGGCGATGACGGCCTTCTTTTCCCGCGGCGCCCAATCACGGTTCGGATCTTCTTCACCGAATACAAAGGCGAAAATGCGTTTGTAAAGAGGCGCCTGCTTGGGCCGGGGGCCGCCGCCGGAACGGTCATAGCGGCCGTAAGCGCCGCTCCTTCCGCGCGTCAGTTCCGAATAGAACCAGATCCGTATGATAAGGTCGAAAACAGAACCGAAATAGAACCCGCCGCCGTGGGTTCTTCTCCGGTCGTTTGAATTGGACGTTCTGGCCGCGGCCGCGATAAAGAAGGACGCGAGGGCGATGATCATGAAAAGGACGAAATAGCCTACCAGCATCACCATGATCCACAGCTTGAAGAACAGCGAGAGGGCGGCGGCCGTAAAGGCGGCGGCCTTTTCCAGGCCGCGTTTCAGTACGGCGCCGGGGCCGCGGTACCGGCTCGTGAATCCGCGGGGAAAGGAGTAGAGGATTTCCCCCGATTCGGTTACCTGAAGGCGGCCATTGTACTCATCGGCGGCCCGGGGAAGGAGTTCCTGCACCGTCGAAAGGGGAAGGGCCGTTGCGGCGGTAATGTCCGCTGGGGAGGCGCCCCCGCGCCGGCGGCGAAGGGCTTCTGTTATTTGCCGGTATGCGCGGTCTTTCCCGGTTTCAGGATGCTTCATGGACGTTAATTTTTTGCCGCGTTTTCAAGGATTGAATTAACGGTAAGGCTTCGAAGGTAATCGTTGACCAGATCGGTTACCGCCACCCAGACCTTATGGCTGATGCAGCCGCTTATCCTGTCGCAGGTTTCATTGTG
>JAITJV010000150.1 GCA_031278755.1 Treponema sp.
ACGGGCATGCCGAATTTCCAGGCGTAAAGGCCCGCGATAAGATTGCCGAAATTTCCCGATGGTACGCTGAAAACCAGCTCGCCCTGTACGGTTTCCTTGATCTTTGTAAATGCGTACAGGTAATAAAAACTTTGGGGAAGCAGCCGCCCGGGGTTGATCGCGTTGGCGCTGGTTACCCCGTAACGTTCGGTAAATTCCCTGTCGTTAATCGTTTCATTTATCAGCCGCTGGCAGTCGTCAAAAGTGCCCTTAATCTGTATGGGAATGATATTCCCTCCATTGGGTACAAAACTTTCAGGATCAAGTCCCCGTATGCGCCCGGACGGGTAGAGGATCACCGATGTGATTCCTTCTCTGCCGGCAAAGGCCCGGGCTATGCTTACCCCCGTATCCCCGCGGCTTGCCGAAAGGATCATCGCCCTGCCTGAATTTTTAAGAAGCTCCTCCATTACCGCTGCAAGAAACGAAATGCCAAAATCCTTGAACACTCCTGTGGGGCCGTTGTAAAGGTTAAGCAGTGAAATACCGTCGTCAATCCGCTGAAGTTCCGGCTCAAACTGAAAGGCGCTTTCGGCTACACGTGAGGCGGAAAAAGGATTAAGCTCACCCTGCAGCAGGGCCGGCGCCAGCGTGCTTACCAGTTCGGGAAAAGAAGTCTCCGCGTTCATGTACAAAAAATACTGCCGCAGATCAGGAATCGTCGCCGGAACATAGAGCCCTCCCTCCACGGGAAGACAGTGGAGAACCGCATCCTTGAATGATACCAGGGGCTCGTGCGCCTGGGTTGACCTGAAATGCATTATACTGCCGCCTTTGCTAACCGCCCGGTATTGCCGTTATTTGAACTATTTATAGACTGTTACATCGCTTGCGTTTTTCCGGGCCGAAGCGGCGCTTACCGCGTCAACGGCCTGTACCCTTCCAACCCGTACAAGAACAACAGCGCTGTGTTCTACAGGAAGCCCCAGATCGCCTTTGAGGTTCCGGTTAAGAGCATCCATAGGACCGGTGTAAATACGGGAACCGTAGCCGAGCGTCTGGGCGGCAAGATAGATATTCTCCGCCGCAAGGGCGCAGTCAAGGATTTCCCTGGCGTTGGTTTTACCGTCGCCTGCGGCCGAAATAACGATGAGCACATTCCCGTCCACAATATTGGACACTATCTGCTTTGCCAGCGCCTGATCCTGAACAACGGTAAAACGCCAGGGCTGCCTGTTGGAGGCGCTGGGCGCCTTGACCCCCGCCTGGATTATCTGGTCCAAATCGGAGCGGCTTACCGTTCCGGCAACAAAATTCCGGGCGGCATAGTGATTAACAATCGCCTTGATCCCCTGGTTTTCCTGTCCAAAAGCGGAAAAAGCGCAAAAAAACACAAAAAACACGCATAAAACCTTTTTCATTACCCGGCCTCCTTGGTTCTTTAAAGACCTCTATACTTCTATTTTACCTATATGGCAATTTTATGCAATGCAATTACGGCAATAGACGGAATTCCGGCGCGGGATTATGCTTATACGAGGAACCTTCATATACGGAGGGGTTATGGCGAAAAAAACGGGCGGTCTTTCCCATTTTGACGGAAAAGGCGGCGCAATAATGGTGGATATTTCGGCCAAGGAGACAAGATCCCGCACGGCATCGGCAAAGGGGATCATATCCATGAACAGCCTCGCCTTCGCCGCCGTCAGGGACGGGACGGTAAAAAAAGGAGACGTCCTTGCCGTCGCCCGCATTGCGGGGATCATGGCGGCGAAAAAAACGCCGGATCTTATCCCGCTCTGCCATTCTCTTGCCTTTGACTCCTGCAGTGTTGATTTTGTCCTTTCCGAAGAATTTTTACGTATTGAAGCGTCCTGCACCGTAACGCTTTCCGGAAAAACCGGGGCGGAAATGGAAGCCCTTACCGGTGTTTCGGCGGCGCTTTTAACCGTTTACGACATGTGCAAATCCGCGGACCGCGCCATGGTGATAGGAGATATACGTCTTGTTGAAAAATCCGGCGGCAAAAGCGGACATTTCACGCGGGATTAGGCATGCTGGATTCATTTAACAGAACCATAGATTATCTCCGTATCTCAATCACCGATCGCTGCAATCTCCGTTGTATGTACTGCATGCCCCGCGGTATTCTTCCCCTTTCCCACGGCGAAATTCTTTCCTATGAGGAAATTCTCCGTATTGTACGTATAATGGCGCCGCTTGGCATACGTAATGTTAAAATTACAGGCGGCGAACCCCTGGTACGGCGCGGCGCTGTGGAATTGATTGGAAAAGTAAAGCGCACGGCGGGAATTGAAAAAGTGACCATTACGTCAAACGGCGTATTGCTGCTTCACTACCTTGACGATATTCTGCGCGCCGGCGTTGACGGCATAAATTTGAGCCTCGATACGCTTGACGGCGAAACCTTCGGCCGCATAACAGGCGCGGGTACGGACGGCCCGGCCGCGGGACGCGCTTTCTTTTCAAACATCCGGAGCTTTCTTGATCGCGCCGGAAACCTGCCGGTGCCGGTAAAGATCAACTGCGTTCCCATAAGGGGCGTCAACAGCGGGGAACTCGCCGTTATTGCGGGCCTTGCAAAAAACAGCGGCGTCTTTGTACGGTTCATTGAACTTATGCCCCTGGGATGCGCCGCGGCTTTCGAAGGCGTCCCCGGGCGGGAGATTGCCGCGCTCCTGGAAACGGTATACGGGCCGCTTGAACCTTGCCGGGAAAAACCCGGAAACGGCCCCGCCTCATACTACAGCATCAAAGGCTTTGCGGGGAAAATCGGCTTTATAAGTCCTTTGAGCCATAACTTCTGCGGAAGCTGCAACAGGCTGCGCCTTGGTTCCGCAGGCCTGCTCAGGCCCTGCCTTGCATACAACACGGGCCTTGATCTCCGCGCCCTTCTCCGCAACGGAGAAACAGATGAAGGCATTGCCCGCGCGATAACTGCCCTTGTCGCAGAGAAGGGGCAGGGCCATGATTTTTTTGGTGTACCATATTCTCCGGCTGAATGTACGGAGATGTTCAGGATAGGAGGGTAAAACACGTCATGGGAATAATCCGGGCGGTATGTATAAGCGGCGAAAAGGGTACGGCAAAACGAAATGTGGGCGAAGCGGAATTTATAGAAAATCACGGCCTTAAAGGAGACGCTCACGCGGGGAACTGGCATCGCCAGGTCAGTCTTCTTTCCCTTGAAAAAATAAACGCTTTCCGCGCCGGCGGCGCCGATGTTGCCGACGGGGCCTTTGGAGAAAACCTCGTCGTCGAGGGCATTGAGACGGGAAGCCTTCCTCCGGGAACAATTCTCCGCTGCGGGCAGGTGATCCTGGAAATCACCCAGATAGGAAAGGAGTGCCACAATCACTGCGCCATTTTCGAAGCCATGGGGGACTGTATCATGCCCCGGGAAGGGATCTTTGCCAAAGTGCTCCACGGCGGAAAAATAAAAACGGGAGATGAGATCCGCGTGGACGAAGTCCGCGCGGATAATAGTTGTACGGCCTTTCAGTACAGGGCCGCGGTTATTACCGTAAGCGACAAGGGGTTCCGGGGCGAACGCGAAGACAAAAGCGGGCCTGTCGTAAGGGAAATTGCCCGGGCGGCAGGATACCGTATTGAACACTGTGTTATTCTTCCTGATGAACAGGATCTCCTGGAAGCCGAACTAAAGCGTCTTGCAGACGGCGGCCTTGCCGACCTTATTCTGACAACGGGCGGCACGGGCTTTTCCCCCCGCGACAGAACCCCGGAAGCAACCCTGGCCGCGGCGGATCGCTGTGCGCCGGGCATAGCCGAAGCAATGCGGGCCTGCGGCATGGCGGTAACCAGGCGGGCCATGCTCAGCCGCGGGGCCGCCGTCATACGGGGGAAGACCCTCATCATAAACCTGCCGGGAAGCCCCAAAGCGGCGCGGGAAAACCTCGAATGTGTCATCGATGAACTGCGCCACGGCCTTGATATACTCACCGGCCGGGACGGGGAATGCGGCTGAAATTCACTTTCCGCCTTTCAATTTTTTCAAATAAATGATATACTGATTCTGAATGAACAAAATTCTTAAAGAAAAAATAAAGGAAGCCTTTTCATCGGTACTTCCTGTCACCGTTATCGTCCTTGTCGCCAGTGTTGTTCTGGTACCGCTGCCTGCAGGAACCATACTCATGTTCATTGCCGGGGCGGCCCTCCTTATTGTCGGCATGGGGTTCTTTACCCTGGGAGCGGACATGGCCATGATGCCCATGGGCGAAGGGATAGGCGTTGAATTAACCCGTTCCTCGAACATACTTATTGCCGTCTTTGTAAGCCTTGTTATGGGGATAATAATCACCGTAGCCGAACCCGACCTCCAGGTCCTTGCCGATCAGGTTCCTTCCGTTTCCGATCTTACCCTCATCATTACCGTTGCGGGCGGTGTTGGCTTTTTTCTGGTTATAGCCGTCCTCCGTATTTTCTTTGCGATACGGCTTTCGATACTGTTGATCATTTTCTACCTTGGCATCTTTACCCTTGCATACTTCACTCCCGGCAATTTCGTCCCCGTTGCCTTCGATTCAGGCGGCGTTACCACAGGCCCCATAACGGTTCCCTTTATTCTTTCAATGGGCGCCGGCGTCGCCTCGATACGCGGCGACAAACATTCCCAGGACGACAGCTTCGGGCTTGTCGCCCTGTGCAGCATAGGCCCCATTCTGGCGGTTTTCCTTTTGGGGATATTTTACAACCCGTCCGGGGCGACGGTGGCCAGCGTGCAGGTGCCCGTTGTTTCAACGTCCCGTGAGGTAGTGGAACATTTCGCCCTTGCGCTTCCCCATTCGGCAAGGAATGTGTTCTTTGCCATGGGGGCAATAATCATCTTCCTTGTCTTTTTCCAGCTCATATCCCGCCGGTACAAACGGCACCAGATGGGCCGCATTTTTGTAGGTTTCCTTTACACATTCATAGGGCTTGTCGTATTCCTTACCGGAGTGAATGTAGGCTTTATCCCTGTCGGCCAGCTTCTGGGATCGGCGCTGTCCGCTTCCCCCTTTAAATGGGTGCTCGTACCCCTCGGCATTCTCATAGGCTACTACATAGTCGCCGCGGAACCGGCCGTCCATGTGCTTAATAAACAAGTGGAAGAAATAACCTCGGGCGCCATCCCCCAAAAGATGATGAACCGGGGCCTTTCCATAGGCATGGCCATAGCCCTGGCGGTAACCATGGTACGCATTCTTACAGGGCTTCCCCTTATGTGGATACTCATACCCGGTTACACGTTCGCCATCATCCTTACCTTTTTTGTGCCTCCGATTTTTACCGGTATTGCCTTTGATTCAGGAGGCGTCTGTTCCGGCCCCATGACAAGCACCTTTCTCCTTCCCCTTGCCATGGGCACCTGCGAAGGGATAAACGGCGATCTTATGAAAGACGCCTTCGGCATTGTGGCGATGGTAGCCATGACGCCGCTTATCATCATCCAGCTTATGGGCCTGCTTTACGTATTCAAGACCAAAACCGTTGCGGCCCAGGCTGAACTTGCCGCCGCTGAACTTG
>JAITJV010000183.1 GCA_031278755.1 Treponema sp.
TTTGTCTCCGCGCTTCATCGCAAGAACACCTAAATTGCTGATGATTTTAATGTTTTCAGGCTCTTCGCGGAGGGCCGCTTCCAGCTCCTTTTTGGCGCCCGGATAATCGGCAAGTTCCATAAGGCAGATTGCCAATTCGTTGCGGACATCGCTGTTTGTCCCGCCGAGTTCAACGGCCTTTTTAAGCGCCAACTTTCCATCGCTCCAGCGTTCAAGGCGGCGGAGCGCCCAGCCGAGTATAAACCAGCCGTTCCATACCTCCGGGTGATTTTCCAGAAAACCTCGTATTCTGTCCAGGGCTTCTTCCTCCTTTCCATTACGGACAAGTTCCCGGGCTTTCCTGAAGTTTTCATCGGAAAGAAAGCGCTCCTTTATTTCAACAAGCGCTTTTTCGGCATTTTCCCTTTTTTCATCGTCAACGCCGGAGACCCCCTCTTCGGCAAACGACACATAGGCGGAAAAACATTCCTCCGCGCCCGCAAAGTCATGATGTTTGAGCCTGAAGTAAGCAGCGTTAAAGAACGCGTTGGGAAAAGGCGGATCCATTGCAAGGACGGCGTCATAGGCGGCTTCGGCGGCGCGGACCGCCGCTTCGGCTTCGGCGTTCTTCCCCGCGGCGTCAAGGACGCCCGCCTTTTCTTCCAGGGCCAGCGCGCGGTTAAGCAGGACCACAGGCGATCCGGGAAAAAGGCCGCCCAGGGCCGCGAGGATCTCAAGCGCCGTATCAATGTCGCCGTTCTTTGTCTTGAGGATAGCCGCTTCGTTAAATTCATTGAAGATGCCGGGCCGCACGGCAAGCACAAAACGCCTGTAGTAATCCATCCATTCAGGTTTAATATCGGCGGGGGAAGAACCGTCCGGAAAGAATCCGGACGAAATTTTTCCGTCAAATCCCGCGATGATCTTGAGCATCCCCGACAGGATCATTTCCATGGTAAGTTCATCGGGCGTAAAGCCGTCTTTTCCGGGAGGTATTTCAGCAGGAATGGGAACAGCGGGGTCTATGGAAAATTCTTTCTCCGGGCCGCGTTCATCTTCGTGTTCGTGACGGCCGCGGCTATGGGCGTCCTCCGCCTGTTTCTGTACGCTCCGGGGAACGGGAAGAAAGACAATGCCGCCTGATTCATTTTCCGCCATCGGCTAAAGGCTCCTCCACCGCTTCCGCGTCAGTCTTGGCCGCGTCCGGCTGTGCAGCGGCCTGCTTCCCGCCCGGACCCGCTTTTGCCGCGGCGGCGTCTCCCGGCTGCTCTACCGATAAATCTCCCGTACGAACAGAACTTACATAATCGTTAATGCGTATCTTGTAGCCCATGGGAACAATGGTTTCATCAAACTTTACGGCCAGGGCGACGAGATCTTTTCTGCCTTCAACATCTTCGGACCGTACAAATTTTCCCTTAAGAAGAAAACTTTCCCGGGGATCGTCAAAATCAATCCTCAGCGCGGCGTCCTTGTTGACAAGGAATTTCGCAACTCCCATCATGATGAGCTTTGCGCCGGAAAAGGAGACGTCCCTGAGTATGCAGCGTCTGGGTACTCCCTGTATAAAGACGGCGCTTTCCTTGGCGAGGATGTTGAGCCTGCGCTGGGATTCTACGGTGATGAGGATGCGTTCTTCCCGCCGTTTGGCGGAATTGACGTTGGCGTCCAGAAGCCGCCCCATGATCTCGATAAGATCGTCAGGCGGACGCTGGGTAAACTGGAGGGTAAAAAGGACGACGTCATTTGAACCGCCGTAGGGAGCCTGCCCCATGACCCGGGCGGCCACAAAGAAGGTAACGGGATTTCCCGTTTCGGCTTTTCTAAAACAGTACCGGAGGCTTACATAGTTATTCGCCTGCTGAAGCTTCTGCAGAATTCCCGATTTGACATTGGCGACGATCTTTGCTCCCTGAAAAGATGATGAAAATATTATACACGGCCAGAAATCGCTTACGCATTTAAGGTGCACCTGCTGGGTTACAAGCCCCGTTACCTGTATGATCTCTTTGGTAAAGGTAACATCAATGCCCTTAAAGCGTTCGTAATAAACCGTGATTTTCTGGCTGGTCATGACGCCCATCTAATCCCCTCTCTAAGGTCATCGTACAACAAACCCGCAATTAATTAAAGGGAACCTCTGGAAACCCCGGTTGGGTTTCCAGAGGTTCCGGGGTAAGAAAACCCCTAAAAACCGATCTCTCAACGAAACCTGCGTTTTTTGCCATTTTTTAGCGGAACTTGTTCAGAAACTGAAGTTTCCGAACAATTCTATTATAGGCTATTTTGCCTTGTTTGGCGTACCGTTCAGCCTAACGATTAAAGGCGGCGCCGTAAAGACGATCCAGAATCGCCCCTATTTTGTTCCCGTATTCCCGGTCTGTTGCCCATTTTCCCGCCAGATCGGCGATGACCAGGGCCGATCCTTTCTTCACCCAGCGGTAACGGGGGTCTACCAGTTCCCGGTTCAGGGGGGCCTCCGAAGCATAGGCTTTAAGATGTTGAATATGGGCCCGTACGCCGGTGCGGACGTCGGGAAACGTTTCCCCTCTCTGGCCGGGACCTATGGCTCCGAGGCCGCAAAAATTGTTCATATCGGCCGTTACGAGGCCCCCATAGCGGAGAAAACCCGTTTCCAGGCACATCTGGGCAAAAGCCGCGTCATGGTTCACCCCTTCGGCGGCCGCTTCTTCAATATAAAACGACGCCAGATTCCGCACAAAATCACCTCCGGCCCGGGGGTTGCTTTCCTCCAGAAACAGGGCAAGTTTATCCGCGGACACCAGCCCCCGCCCCATGATATGTTCCGGCGGCTCAGGTTTCGGAAGGGGCTTTTCGGGAACTTCCGGGGGAAGTCCGGCGCACGAAAAAATCAGGGCGCTTAAAACGAACGCTAAAACTGCTTTACCATATTGCTTTTTCATACTTCTTTATCGGTTTTTTTCCTTATTAGTGAATAATTAGTGAATATTAGTGAATCTTGGTGAATAAAATTAACCCGCCATTGAAGCATAGCACGGAATAACGCCCTATTATAGGTATGAATGAATTTAATTATCCGGAATTTATCGGAAAAACAGAAGTCAGGGACAGGAAAAAGGTTTTCTATCCTATTCAAAGCCTCAGCGCCCTGCTCCCTTCCGATCGTCCAAGGGAAAAGCTCTGTAATTTCGGGCCGGAAGCCCTTTCCGATCATGAACTGCTGACCGTAGTCCTCAATACGGGCATACGGGGGAAAAATGTTGTCCGTCTGGCGGCGGAACTGCTTGAACAGCTTGACGGCAGCAACGGTATACCCATGGTCAGGGAGATGATGCGCCTTACCGGCATGGGCGAAAACAAGGCAGGCGCCGTAGCGGCCATGCTCGAATTCGGACGGAGGCGATGGGGCGCCGCCGGAATCAAAATCAGTCATCCCGGAGATGTTTTTTCCCTGATCCGCCACCATGCGGACAGAAAACAGGAGCGCTTTCTCTGTCTTTCACTCAACGGCGCCCATGAAGTGCTTGCCGTACGGGTGGTGACGGTCGGCCTTGTCAACCGGACCATAGTCCACCCCAGGGAAGTATACGCGGAAACGATCACCGATCACGCGGTCGCGGTAGTGGTCGCGCACAACCATCCTTCGGGACAGCTTATCCCCTCAAAGGAGGACGACGAAGTAACCACGCGGCTCAATATCGCCGCTGACATTCTGGGAATCAATTTTCTGGATCATATCATTTTTTCAGACACCGCCTATTTCAGTTACCGTCAAAGCAACAGGCTCGGAATCTCCCCCGCCCCGGACGAACCGCCGCGAATGCCGCAGACATAAAACGCATAATTTGTTTTCACTGGAGCTTGTTTCAAAACTGAAGTTTTGAAACAGCCTCGATGGTCAGGCGGCTATACTTTCTTCCGCGTTTTTGTGTACAATTTCCCATGATGGTTTCCAGCCAAAATACATTGGACTTGTTCAATAACCCGGCTGGCTGTTTGCCAGCCTGCGGTTAGCGCCGGTTAAAGCCTTCCGGACTTTAGCCGCCGGGTCTCCCAAAAGCGCGGATTTCCCGGCGAAGTCCGCGTTTTTTGCCGTTTTTTAACGGAAGCTCGGTTCTATTTTACAGGTTTTTTCATCCAGGGGGAAGGCCGCCGCCCAAACCCCTGTTCTTGTTGCACTTCGTTATTCATGTTGAGGGGTTCAAAAACCCGCTCACCGGTTCGCGGGGGAGCTTCAGGGCGCTTAAAGAGGGTGTTAACCCCCCGAATGTAAATGCCTTACGAGAACAACAAGCCCCCCTTCAGGCGGGCTTGTCGGCTGAAGGCGGGGGGACGAAGGTGAAGAAATCTTTTATTAACGTTATCGCCTTTTTGGGAACCGTTGTTTTCCTTGCGGCCGGTACAGTCTTTTTTACCGTAACATACGTTGTCCGCGCCGGAACGGCGGCGGATCCGATCGCGCCCGGAACCCCGTATTCCCTGTTTTTGCCTGGTTTTTACATTCTTGTTTTTCTGTGTGGAATTTCCTTTCTTGGAAGCCGCCTTGTAAAAAACCCTTTCAGCCGTTTCTTCTGCCTCCTGTTTGGCCTCTTTACGGCCATTCACTGCGTATATGCCCTTGACGATTACTATACCGTAAACCTGTTTGTCTATTTTTCGTTCATAGCGGCCGCATCGCTGAATTTTCCGTTTCCAAGGAATTTGCTTATATCCCTGACGGGTATCGCGGCGTTTATATTTTTTTTATACCGTCCTTCGTTTATGGGGGTCCTGCCCGACGCCGCCCTTCACCGGGGACCCGGTTTTCTTCAGGCCTGCGCGCTCGGCGTCGTAATGATTTCTTTTTCGCTCTTTGGGGTTCTGGCGGAGTATTTTGTCAACCGGTATTACCGGGCCGAATTGACGATCGATCATTTGAATCTTGTCGGGAAACAGATGGTTCAGATCAATCACAGGCTTCAGGAATTGGCCAAAAACTACAGCGAGCAGGCGGTAAAGCAGGATCGCCTCAGGTTCACAAGGGATCTTCATGACAGCTGCGGCTACGCCTTTGCCAGCATCATCGCCATAACCGACGGCGCGGTAAGTTCGGGGCCCATGGACGGCGTCAATGCTCTGGAAATTCTCCAGCGGATCAGAAATCAGGCAAGCAACGGCCTCAAAGAGATGCGCGCGGTTCTCCGCCTGATCCGGGAGATTGGAGACCCCTATACCACGGGCATAGACGCCATATACCGGCTTAAAACCGTCTTTGAGGAAGTCGCCGGCATACAGGTTTCGGTAGAATGGGGAAACATAAAGAGAAGCTACAGTCCTTCCGTCAACGCAACCATTGTCAGAATAGTACAGGAGGCGTTTACCAATTCCCTGCAGCATGGTCAGGCCACCGTGATCCTGATCCATTTCTGGGAACATTCCGGCATGCTCTCCATGACTGTTACCGACAACGGCAGGGGAGCGCCGTATATAATAAAGGGAATAGGCATGGCGGGCATGGAA
>JAITJV010000225.1 GCA_031278755.1 Treponema sp.
TAAAAAAGCGGCATAGCCCCTGTACGCGGTATAAAGATCTATCTTGCTTATCACCTCAAAGGGAGAATGCATGGACAGCACCGGTACGCCGCAGTCCAGAACTTCGGCGCCGAGGTTCGCCACATACTGGGCTATGGTTCCTCCCCCGCCCTTGTCCACTTTTCCCAGATCGCCGAACTGCCAGCGGACCCTGTTTTTATCAAGAATGCCCTGTACCTTCCGGCAGAATTCGGTATTCGCTTCGCTGCCCCCGAACTTTCCGCCCCGGCCGGTATACTTGGTCAACACAAGGCCCTTGCCGAAAAAGGACGCCGTTTTTCTGTCGAACACCGAATCGTAATTGGGATCATACGCCGCGTTGACGTCCGCGGATAACATGGACGAATTGCTCAGGCAGAGCCGCGCGTCCGTCTCCGTTCCTCCGTCAAGCGCAAGGAGATAGGCCGCGAAATTCTCAAAGAGCCGGGACTGCGCCCCGGTATTGCCCATCGAGCCTATTTCTTCGTTGTCGGTAAGAAGGCAGACGGCGGTTTTCCCGGAGTCTGCGCCCCGGGACAGCTTATCAAGACCGGCCCTCAATGCGGTATAGGCGCAGCTTCTGTCGTCATGTCCGTAGGCCCCTATCATGCTGCGGTCTATCCCGACGTCGCGGGCCTTCGTCGCCGGAACAAATTCCACCTCCGCGCCCGCATAATCCTCTTCAAAGACGCCGTATTTTTCATGGAGAAGGGAAAGAAGCATAAGTTTGACCCTGTCCTTTGCCTTTTTATCGGGATAGGGCTTTGAACCCGCAAGTATGTCGAGATCTTCGCCGTCAAGAAATTCGGACGCCTTTTTCTGCATCTGTTCCCGGGAAAGATGGGGAAGCAGATCGGTAACGGTAAAAACAGGATCGCCCTCGTCTTCGCCTATGACGATGTTCCGTTTTTTTCCGTCTTTTCCCATTATCGTACCGTGCATGGCAAGGGGGATCGTGGTCCACTGGTAATGCTTGATCCCGCCGTAGTAGTGGGTGTCGAACATGGCAAGTTCGTTTGATTCGTAAAGGGGGTTGGTCTTAAGATCGATGCGGGGCGAATCCACATGGGCGCCCACGATGTTAAGCCCTTCCCTGAGGGGCCTTTTACCGGTAACGGCAAAAACAAGGGATTTTCCCCGTATGTTCTGGAATATTTTCATCCCCGGCTTTATCTTCCGCCCGCCCTTTGCGTCAAGCAGATCCTCAATATCGGAAAAACCGGCCTCTTTAAGAAGGACCATAACCCCGGAAACAAATTCCCGTTCGGTTTTTCCCCTGTCCAAAAAGGATTTGTAATCTTCGGCAAACGCATTGACCGCCGCAACTTCCTTTTTGCCCGCCCCGTCCCAGCAGTTTTTGATTTCAAAAAATAATTTTTCCGAAAGCAGCTGCCCCGGTGTTTTTTTTTCACTGTCGGTCATGAATAATATTCTCCTTGTCCGCTGTTATCCTTTACGATATAGTAAATCACATGGAAATTCGAGTCCGTTACGCGCCTTCCCCTACGGGCCTCCAGCACATAGGGGGAATAAGAACCGCCCTTTTTAATTACCTCTTTGCGCGATCGCGGGGCGGAAAAATGATACTCCGCCTTGAAGACACCGACCGCGCCCGCTATGACGAACGTTTCGTGGCAAACCTTTACGACGCCTTTTCATGGCTCGGCATACACTGGGACGAAGGCCCCGACAGGGGCGGCCCGTTCGGCCCCTATGTGCAGTCGGAGCGTTTTGACATTTACAAAAAATACGCCCTTGAACTCGTAAATCAAAACAGGGCCTACTACTGCTTCTGTTCCTCCGAAAGACTTGAAGCGCTCCGCTCCGGGCGGGAAAAATCGCGCTCGTCCGAATCAGGCTACGACAGGCTCTGCCGCGGCATTCGGGCGGAAGAAGCGGCCGGGCGCGCGGCAAAAGAACCCTGCACCATACGGCTCAAAATTCCGCTGGGCGAAAGCACCCGTTTTCACGACAGCCTGCTCGGGGACGTCGAATGGAAAAATGACGACGTCAACCCCGATCCCGTGCTTATCAAGTCGGACGGGTTTCCCACCTATCACCTTGCGAATGTGGTTGACGATCATCTCATGGAGATAAGCCATGTACTCCGCGCCCAGGAGTGGCTTTCTTCCACGCCGCTTCACGCTATTCTGTACGCCTCCTTCGGATGGGAAGCGCCGCTGTTCTGCCATCTTCCCATGGTGATGGGCCAGGACGGAAAGAAACTTTCCAAACGCCACGGCGCGGCGGGCATAGACGAATTCCGCCGCCGGGGTTATCTGAGCGAAGCCCTTATCAACTATGTGGCCCTTTTGGGGGCTTCGTACAAGGAAGGAAAAGACGTCTACACGATTGAAGAACTGGCGGAATATTTCAGCCTTGAAAAACTCAACAAGGCCCCGGCTGTTTTTGATTACAAAAAGCTCCAGTGGTATAACGAACAGTATTTAAGGATGAAAAACGACGCGGAACTCGCCGGACTCTGCCTGGAAGCCGCGGGAACGGAACTCTTTGGCGAAGGAGGGCCTTCCGCGGATGAAAAAGCGGCCTTTACCGCCGCCATGCCGCTCATAAGGGAGCGGATCAGCTTTCCCGCCGAAGCCGCGGAAAAACTCCGCTACCTTTTCGCCGACCCTCCCCTTCCGGAGGCCGCGGAATTCATCCCGAAAAAATCGGACCTTAAAACCGCGGCGGAACTTTTACGGACGGGACGTGAAATCACCCCCGCCCTTGCGGAAGCGGAAAACGATGAAAAAGCCGAAACGCTCATAAAGGAAGAAGCGGAAAAGCGCGGCGTAAAACCCGGCGATCTTATGATGCCCCTCCGCGTCGCCCTTACCGGGGCCAGGGTAAGCCCGCCTCTCTTCGGAAGCATCCGAATTCTGGGAGCGGAAAAAGCCGGGAGCCGGATTGACCGGGCTTTGGAATTATTGGAACGATCGTAAACAACGCCAAACCCGCCGCAAGGGGGTTGAGGCGGCTTTACTTTACCACGGGAAGCCCGAACACAAGCCCGACGGCAAAAGCCCGGCTGTCGTGATCAAAGAGATCGTTCAACGTAAGATCCACGATAAATTTGAATTTGCTGAGGGCGGGGATCATGGCAAGATCGACGCGGATTCCGGTATTAAGGATGCCCCGGTACCAGGGCGAACTTGTTTCGGGGCTTACCGTGTTCGGCCAGGAATTGGCGCCGTACCCGAAATTCGAATAATCAATGATCCAGTGGATATAGTTCCGCAGAATATCCGGAAGGAGTATCAGATCGAAACCCATGCCGAAATCAATGTCGCTGTTATTCGCGATATTCGCGCCGAAGCGGGTCTGCGCGTCAATAGTGAAAGTCTTGCCAATCACAAGGGTTGTTTCGGCGGGCATGGTAAAGAACGCCGAGGAATAGGTGGCGGCGGCGTAGAACTGAAGGGCGGTATAACTAAACCAGTCATAGTCCCCCGCATTGTTGAATTGAACGTTTCCCCCCAGGGCTATTGCGGGAAAGTCCGGATTTTTGATATTTGTAGGAAGCTGCACTTTGTAGCCGAGAATGAAATCGTTGTTTTTCTGGGCTTTAAATTCGTTGAAGCCTCCGGGGCCCGCGGGAACCCAATAGCTAAAATTCGGCTGTATATCAAAGGCAAAAGACAGCTCCATCCACTTAAAAAGGCTGGCCGTAACATTGCCTATGCCGGCGATCCCCCACTCGTTCCCGCGGTTGGGGCGGTAATCATGATTGTTGATGATTGCATGGTATCCAAAATCAAGCCCTACATTGGCGCTCCGCTCCCAGCCTATGCGTCCTGTAGGAATGGAATAGAGCCCCGTAGCTCCGCCGAAATTGATTCCATTAAAGGAATTCTGGGCGTTCAGCGCGACGGCCGCCAGAAACAAAGAACAAAACAATACTACAGGCTTTTTCATAACACCCCCTTTGTGAATGAAGAATAAAGGATAAGGGAACTTCCAAAAACCGAAGCTCCCAAAGGCTCCCTCGGGCCGGTTTCAAAATAACAGCATTAAGAAAATTCCGCAAGACTCCGCGCCGGGCGCTATGCGCCGGGCGCTATGTGCCGCCGCTATGGGCCGAGCAGTTTCTCCAGTTCCCCGAAAACGTCCCCCAGTTCACCGAAACGCGCGGCGGCGCGGGAATCAAGGTGCGTCGGCATGTTGTTTACGATAATAACTTCACCCCCGTTCCTGAGGGTATAATCCGGAAGCCCCGCCGCCGGGTAGACCTGAAGGCTTGTTCCCAAAACCAGCATGAGGTCCGCTTTTTGGGCCTCCGTCCCCGCGTCGCGGAGGGCGCCGGCGGGGAGGCTTTCCCCAAAAAAAGTAATCGCGGGCTTCAGCACCCCGCCGCAGCGCGGGCATACAGGAAGTTTCCCCGCCCTGACAAGGGCCGCGGCCTCCTCAAAATCCATGCGGACGCCCGGACAGCGGAGGCAGTAATGAACGCGCGGGGAGCCGTGGACTTCAATAACATTGACGCTTCCCCCCTTCTGGTGGAGCAGGTCTATATTCTGGGTAATCACCGCCCTGACAAGACCCCTTTTTTCCATGACCCCCAGAACGGTATGCACAAGGGACGGCTCTTTTTCATCAAGATTATAGATGAACGAACCGGCGTGGTTGTAATAAAACGAAGGATCTTTCATGAAATAATCAATGTCGAAGATCTTTTCCGCATCCATGTCGTTGTAAAGGCCGTTTTTTCCCCGGAAATCCCTGATCCCCGAAAGCGTGCTGACCCCGGCGCCGGTAAGCGCAACCGCGTAACGGGCTTTTTTTATGCGTTCAAAAAGACCTGAAACATCCATGGAGGCGCCTTATAAAGAGGCGGCGCCGCGGCCGTCGGCAAGAACAGCCATCACAAGGCGCTCCCTGCAGGTTTCCTTGTAAAGAATAGACGCCGCATCTTCGGGCAGTATTTCAAGCACCTTGTCAAAATTGTCCAGGGCGTCGTCGTATTTTTTCTGCATAAAACTCATAAGGCCGTCCTGGAAAAAACGATCCGTCTGCATTTTTTTCTCAAGCATATCCTTTGATGTTTCATCTATTATTTCAAATACGCTGGTCGCATCCTTCTTTCCCTTGACCCGGACTTTTCCGAGGAAACGGTACTTGTACGATCCTGAATCTTCCAGTTTCTGAAACGTCTGCTCGCTTATGGCGACGGAAATATTAAACGCCTTGGTAAGGGTTTCCACGCGGCTCGCAAGGTTCACCGAATCGGAAAAAACCGTGTTCTGCATCCTTGTATACACGCCCACAACCCCCAGCATCACCTTGCCGGTATGTATCCCTATCCCCATTGAAATGGGCCGGTAGTTGTATTTTTTTCGCTGGTCGTTGTATTCAACAAGTTTTTTCTGTATTTCAATGGCCGATTGCACCGCCTTGTCCGGTCCGTCCTTCTGGGGGAAAAGGGCCATAATGGCGTCCCCTATGTATTTATCCACAAAACCGCCGTGGGCTTCGATAACCGGAACTATGCGGGTAAGGTACGAATTGATGAATTTAAAACTTTGCTCAGGCGTCAGTTTTTCCAGAAGTGAAGTAAAATCCCGTATGTCAGAAAAGAAGATCGTCATTTCCCGTTCCGCGTGATCGCTCAGGCGGAGATCTCCTACCTTTTCCTTTCCGATAATGTCAAGAAATTCCTTGGGAACAAACGGGTTCATGACAACCTCTTCCTTTTTTTCACCCTGGTCTTCCTCTATATACTCCTGCGGAACGCCGGCGGAAACATCTTCGTCCAAAACCGTCAGTTCTTCAACACTTTCAAGAACTTCTATGTCCCCGGGAGAAGAAACCCGCGCGGCGTCCGGCACTTCCAGGGCCGGGGCTTCACGGTCCGTGTCCTGAGCGGCGTCCGCGCCGGCCGGAGGAGCCTCCGCCGCGTTTTCCGGAGCCGCGTATTTATTGTCTTCCCGCCCCCTGTCATTCAGCCTGGCAAAAAGCCGTTCACCCCGGAGGAGAAAAAAAACAAGCGGGGCCGCCCAGAAAAACACCTGCAGTCAGCGCAGGTGA
>JAITJV010000118.1 GCA_031278755.1 Treponema sp.
TTTGGCCGCGTATACGTTTACGGGAGTTGCCGTGTCAATAGCGCCCGCCATCGGCGTATACAGGCAAGACGCGGCTTCGAACCTGACCAGCCTTTAAGGAAGGCCAAGGCAACCGGGCCGTTCCCCCGCGTTACACGGATTTTGGAACCGGCGTTGTCTTATATCACTTCCAGCGTGTTACCGACGAAAGGTATTCAATGACTCCAAGCCCGTCCGCGGCGTCTGAAACAGGCCGCCGCGCGGGATCCTGTACGCAGGCTGCGGCGTCTTTTACCATGTTTTCAAAATAACCGGTAGGCCCCGCAAAACCACAGACGGTTTTTTTCAGGGAGCGGAATTTTTCCGCATAGGGACTCGGCTCCGATTCCCACACTTCGAAAATCCCGTTGCCTATGCGGAGCCGGCCCCGTTCAAAAGAAAAGCCCGCCTCAAACACAAGGTGATCCCTCCCCGCTCCCAGTTCGATGACAAAGGGGATCCCGTCCTTCGCCCTTCCGGCGGAACTCAGGGTTCCCGCGAGCCAGGCTGTTCCCCTGCGGGAAGCAAGCGGGGCGCCCCAGTTTTTACCGTGCTTCATTGTCATTCCCGTAAGGTACATGATCGCATCGGCAAGGTGGGTCCCGTCATGCCAGAGCACGTCCAGAAGCCGCCGCTCTTTTCCCATATAAAGCACGGCGTCCGCGGCGAGGAGGGAACCGAGACGGCCTCCGGTAATGATTTCCCTTGC
Source organism: Treponema sp. (assembly GCA_031278755.1). Classification (GTDB taxonomy): domain Bacteria; phylum Spirochaetota; class Spirochaetia; order Treponematales; family Breznakiellaceae; genus JAIROE01. Next base: position 728 of record JAITJV010000118.1, read on the forward strand.
GCCGATATAATCCAGGGAATAGCGCCGCTCATGGTTCACCATAATCACAGGTCCGTCCCGGGAAACGTTCCGCGCAAGACGTACTATGCGGCGGGCCGCGCCCAAACTATCGGCAAGGGGTTTTTCGCATATTACAAGGGGCACGCGGTATGCGGCGGCAAGGCGGCAGTACCGTTCGTGGCTGTCGGGGTGCGTCGCAATGACAAGGACGCGGGGCGTTTCCGCCCTGAGCATTTCCGCGGCGTCATCATAAACGGGAACGCCCCACCGTTCCGCAAAGAGCCGCCGCCGCTCTTCGTCGCCGTCGGCTCCCGATGCAAGGAGGAAATCCCCGTTTGCCGCAATGGCCCCGGCGTGCGTGCAGGGTTTTTCCCGCAGGCTGTCGTCTTCCAGAAGGCTTGCAATGCGCCCAAGGCCGATTATGGCGGCTTTGATTTTATCCATGATCCCGAGCTTCCCCGCCCGGTTTTCTGTCATGCCGGGAATTGAGGAGCGAGTACATCACCGGAGTAACAAGGAGGGTCATAAAGAAACTGACGGTAAGCCCGCCGACGAATGTTTTGCCTATGGGCTGTATGGTGTCCGCCCCGGCGCCGGGGAAAAACGCAATGGGAAACATGCCCAGTATCGTCGTAAGGCCCGTCATCAGAATGGGGCGCAGCCTGTTCCGTCCCGCTTCAAGGCAGGCTTCGCGGACTTTCATGCCGCGCAAACACAGCATGTTCGTATAATCAACAAGGACTATCCCGTTGTTTACCACTACGCCGACAAGGGCTATGACGCCCACGGCGGAAAATACCGACATCGCCTCGCCGCCTATCTTGTATATCCAGATAACGCCGATAGACAACAAAGGTATCGAAAAGAAGATGATCAGGGGATCGACGAGCGATTCAAACTGGCTCGCCATGAGGGCAAAAACCATAAAAACAGCAACGGCAATAATGAAAGCAAAGCGGCGGTTATAGGCCCGCACTTCGCTGGCCTCGCCAAGGCAGCGTATGGTTACCCCTTCCCGCTTAACCACGTTTGCGTCAATTGTTTCTTCAAGACGGCGCTGCATGTCCGTGGCGGCTATTCCGCGCGGAAGATCCCCCGTTACCCTGACGACGCGCTCGCGGTTTTCATGGCGTATGGAAGAAGGGGACCGGTTCTCTATAATACGCGCCACGTTGGAAAGGGAAACGCGGTCCCCGTTCCGGCCCATCACAAACACCGCGTCAAGGCCGGGAAGCCCCCGCCTGTCTTCGTCCCTGAGCATCACGTCAAGATCCATAAGCCTGTCGCCGCGTGAAACAGCGGCGGCGGTGGCGCCGTCCATTGCCGTCCTTATCTCGGAGGCGATGGCGGTAAGGGACACGCCCAACGCCGCAGCCCTGGCCCTGTCAATTTCAATCTGAAGCTGGGGAGCCCCTTCGTTCAAATTTATCTCGGGGTTTTCTATTTCGGGAAGACGCCTGACAATAACGTTCCGTATGTCTTCGGCGGTTTCCATGATCGCCTGAACATCCCGGGAACTTACGGCGACCTCAACCGCCTGCGTGGTCCCCATGCCGCGGCCGGCGCGGAAGCTGACATTGATTCCCGGCATTGACCCTGTGAACGGGCCGAGTTTTTCCATGATGCTGTCAGGGGTGTCTATCTGCTTTGCAGGTTCGGGAAGAACAATCTGAAGCGTCCCCTGGTTGTTTCCGCTCCGCCGCGCCGTAAGGATAATGTGCCTGTAGCCTTCGATGTTTTCCTTCACCAGTTTTTCCAGATCCAAAAGAACCGCTTCGGTAGACTCAATGGTCGAACCCTGGGGCATAGCGACGTTCAGGTTGACAAAGTCGTCGGTGCGGGTGCGTATAAAAAGGTTCATCCCTATGCCGTTGAACTGCAAACCTGAAAAGACAAGAACCGCCAGGACAAGGACAAGGACAAGGACGCGGTGATCCAGGCAGTAATCAATGGCAACGGTATACCACCTGTCCAGCGTCTTGAAGAATTTTTCCATCCCTTCATCGGCGGCGCGCAAAAACCGGTTTTTAAGGGGCTTTTGTTTTCTCGTATCCAGCCTGAAAATCGAACCGGCGAGGGCGGGCACCAGGGTAATTGCGACGACAAGAGAACAGGTAAGCGAAATAACGACGGTAAAAATAAGATCGCTGAAAAGCTGGCCCATCATTTCAAGATCGTTTTTATAAATGATAAGGGGAAAAAAAACGCACAGGGTAGTAGCAGTGCTTGTAACAATGGCCCTGATCATTTCCTGGCTGCCGAGAATTGCGGCAATCTCCGGTTTTGCCCCGCGCTCGCGGTAATTGTGTATGTTGTCGAGGATAACGATAGAAGCGTCTACGGTCATCCCAAGGCCCAGGATCAGCCCTGTCATGGTAAGAAGGTTCAGCGTAAAGCCCGCGGCGGACATAAACATCAGGGTAAGAAGCATTGAAATGGGAATGGAAAGCCCGATGATAAGGGTCCCCTTGACGTTCCTGAGGAAGATAAAAATGATGATCATGGCGAGGATCCCGCCCTGAAGCGCGTTGGCGTACACCTGCGCAAGCGTCGCGTTGATAAGGCTTGTGTTGTCGGAAAGCACATCGACCGTGATGCCGCGGGGAAGCCCGGCGTTGATCCCCTCCAGCGCTTCGCGCACGCGGTTCGCAATCTGCACCTGGTTGCTGTCGCTTTCGCTCGTTACCTGTATATAGACGCCGCTCTGGCCGTCCACATATACCCTCGTCGCGTTGTCATTGTAGGCAAGGCTTACATCGGCTATATCCTCAAGGCGCACAACCTGGGACCTGTTTGTTTCCGAAACATTCCCGTCGGAAGGAAGGTTGATGTTCTTGACCACCAGCCGCTTTACCTGATCGACTTCGGTAAGTTCCTGGCTTGTCATGATCTGGTATTCCCTTGATCCCCTGACAATGCTTCCCCCCGACGCAAGGACGCTCTGCCCGCGCAGGGCGGAGGCGGCGTCATTCAGCGTAAGGTTAAACGCCGCAAGCCGGTTAAGCGAAACCGCCGCCTTGATGATCTGGGTCGTTCCGCCCGTTACCTCCGCCGACGCGACGCCCATGATCCTTTCGATGCTCGGCTGTATTTCGTCTTCCGCAAAAATACGCAGTTGATCGGGCGGATAACTGCCCCTGACCACAAGGCGCATGATGGGCATGGCCGACATGTCAAAACGCCTGACGACGGGGCTTTCCACTCCGTCGGGAAGGGAATTGGCAAGGCGGTTTACCAGCGTCTGGGCGTCGGTCAGCGCCTTGTCCATGTCGGTTCCATAGGCGAAATTCAGGTTGATGTAGCTCCGCTCAAAACCGGAATTACTGGTGATCTCCCGAAGCCCCCGCGATGACGAAAGCGCCCGTTCCAGCGGATCCGTTACATTCCGCTCCACATCGGCGGGGCCCGCGCCGGGAAAATACGTAGACACAGAAAGCACGGGACGCGCGGTTGAAGGATAAAGATCCACCGCTATGTTGGGAACAAGCGTCGCGGCAATTCCCATGGCGAACGCATAAAGCATGACGATGGTTACAGGACGCCTGACCGAATACCCTGCTATGTTCATCTATTGAATTATCCTTACCGGATCCCGGTCGCTGAGAAAATTCTGCCCTGCGGTTACTACCAATTCACCTTCTTCAAGGCCCTCAAGAATTTCGACGTACTCTTCGTTTTCAATTCCGGGCCTTATGACCCGTCTTTCGGCGACGCCCTCCTCGTTCACCACAAACACAATCCACGAACCGTATGTATTGATCACCGCGAAACGGGGAATGACAGGGACGCCGGCCCGTGAGCCTGTTACCAGGCTTACCGTGGCGAACATCCCCGCCTTTATGCGCCCGTCCCGCCGGCCGGTAAAACGGAGCCGAATCCTCAAGGTTCGGCTTCCGGGATCAAGAACGGGGCTTATTTCCTCCACAGCGGCCTGAAAACTTTCGCCGGGAAGGGCCTCGAAATTTACCTGCGCCGCAAGCCCGTGATGTACGGCGGTAACAAAACGTTCGGGAACAAAAGTCTCGACAAGAAGGACTGAAAGATCCCCCAGCGTATAGATTACCGATCCGGTATTAACGGTGTCCCCCGCGCTGAACGGGGCCTTAAGCACCGTGCCCGAAACGGTGGATACGACAGGATTCAACGAATACACTTCGCCGGGGCGGGAGGGATCGACCATGGCCATCACATCCCCCCTGTTTACGGCGTCGCCTACGCTGAAATTCACCTGGACCAGCTTCCCCGGCATGGCCGGATATATGGACACCTGGTTTGCCGCAAGCACGTCGCCGCTTATAATGACGCTGGTTTCTATCGTCCCGGAGACAACCGGCGTCACCCTCACCACAGTAAGGCTGCGGCCTGACGGCGGAACCGCCTGCCCTGTTTGCGCGCCGCCCGGGTCCGGCCCGGCCGCATTCCCGCGCCGCCTTAACAAAGTCCAGGCGCTCAGGAGGATAAAAGCCGCTATAAGAACAAACAGCACGGGCGTCAAGACTTTCATTTTATTTTTCACTTCATTTTCCTCGTTACCCGTTTTTCGCCCGCTGTTTTCTCCTGAACAACTCTATTGAGGGTATACAAAAAAATGCGCTTTGGGAACCAACGCCGTTATAAAAAAATCGGAACATTTTCAGGTAAGAAACAGTTCCAAAACCGGCCGGGTTTTGGAACAGGCTCAGGTTACAGATCCAGAATCCCCTGCCGGGGGCTTTCGGGCCTTTTTTCATCCCCGGAATCAGGCGGATCAGCCGAATCAAATTCGGTAAGATATTTCCGGTAGCGGACCGGCATAAACTGTCTCTGCAAACGGGTGTTTTTTTTCGCTTCATTATTGACCGAACGGTGGTACAAACGCCAGAGATCGGCCCAGGGATCGCCTGTACCGCCCCGGAAATGGCCTGCGCCGTCCCGGAGATCGCCCGCGGCGCTCCGAAGACCGCCCTCCGCGCCGGCTTTGACAAAACGGGGATCCTTTCCCTGTTCCCGCACAAGGGCTACGCCGCGCCTCTCGTCGATAATTGCCCAGGGCGCAGCGCCGAAACGGAGGGTAAAATGCCCGGCGAG
>JAITJV010000190.1 GCA_031278755.1 Treponema sp.
AAGAATGTGATTGTATGTGGGGATACATACCATATTTCGTAGACGTTACAATAATCAACCGCCCCAAGGCTCCCCCGCGCAAGCGGGTTCTTGGGTATGTACCCCACAAACGGAATCAACGGGAGTAATTAATGGAAAAAGCGGACATAGGCCTTATAGGTATTGCGGTAATGGGAGAAAATCTTGTTCTTAACATGGAGAGCAGGGGTTTTCACGTAGCGATATTTAACAGGACCGTTTCCAGGGTTGACGCTTTTGTGCAGGGCCGCGGAAAGGGTAAAAAAATAACAGGCTGCCACAGCATGGCGGAACTGGCCGCCGTCCTCAAAAGACCCCGGAAAGCGATGATTATGGTCAAGGCCGGTACGGCGGTTGATGAAACAATTGAACAGCTTTTACAGGTCTTTGAAAAAGGTGATGTGATCATAGACGGGGGGAATTCAAACTACCGTGATACCATGCGCCGTTCTTCCTTTGTGGAATCAAAGGGCCTTTTGTACCTGGGAACGGGAGTTTCCGGAGGGGAAGAAGGCGCCTTGACCGGTCCATCCATCATGCCCGGCGGTTCGACCGCGGCCTGGCCGCTTGTAAAGCCCATTTTGCAGGCCATAGCCGCAAAGACCGGCGGAAGCCCCTGCTGCGATTGGGTGGGTGAAAACGGCGCGGGGCATTTTGTCAAAATGGTCCACAACGGCATCGAATACGGGGATATGCAGCTTATCTGCGAAACCTACGATCTGATGAAAAACGTTCTGGGTCTTTCCTGCGAAGAAATGGGGGATGTTTTTGAAAAGTGGAATACGGGAAGCCTCAACAGCTACCTGATCGAAATAACCAGGGATATACTGCGGTACAAAGATGAAGACGGCCGGCCCCTTGTGGAAAAAATACTCGACACCGCGGGCCAGAAGGGAACCGGCAAATGGACCGGCATTGCGGCCCTGGAATTCGGGGCGCCCCTCAGTCTTATAGGCGAGGCGGTTTTCAGCCGCTGCCTTTCGGCCGCCAGGGCGGAACGGGTACGGGCAAGCAAAGTTTTTTCAGGGCCGCGGATTTCAAAGCCGGACCGTGAAACCTTTATCGCCGATCTTGAAAAAGCCCTGTACGCCGCCAAAGTAGTTTCATACGCCCAGGGCTGCCTCCTCATGCGGGAAGCCGCCAAAGAGTACAAATGGAACCTCAATTACGGGGGCATAGCCCTTATGTGGCGCGGGGGCTGCATCATACGGTCCGCCTTCCTTGGTAAAATCAAGGAAGCCTTCGACAAAAAGCCCGATCTTGAAAACCTCCTCCTCGATCCTTTTTTTACCAGGGTTATTGAAGACTCCCAGGATTCCTGGCGCCGTGTTGCCGCCGCGGCGGTGGAAAACGGCGTACCCGTCCCGGCGCTGCTCAGCGCCCTGGCCTATTTTGACGGCTACCGGACCGAACGGCTGCCGGCAAACCTTCTGCAGGCCCAGCGGGATTACTTCGGCGCCCATACCTATGAAAGAATAGACAGGCCGCGGGGTGAATTTTTCCATACCAACTGGACTGGAAAAGGCGGAACAACCAGCGCTACAATCTATACCGTGTGAGGTTTTTATGGCATCGTTGTATATTCCCGGGGAAGAAAACACCGTCCACGATCTTTTGGCCCTTGGGGCGCTCGTTACCCGTCTCGATCCGGGAATAGTCCCGTTTTCAGAGGCGGACAATTACACCCTTCATGTTTCCGGGGGTGAATACAACGTAGCGGCCAATATGTCTTCATGCTTCGGTATGCGTACCGCCATAGCCAGCGCCATGGTGAATTACCCTATAGGAAAGCGCGTAGAAGCCGCGGTGCGCAAGGCGGGAGTTACCCCCTATTACAAACGTTTCGCGCATGACGGCGTCCGGGGTCCCAATATGGCGACGGTGTGGAGCGACCGGGGCCAGGGCGTGCGGGCTCCGGTAGTTTTTTACAACCGTTCCAACGAGGCGGCGGGGCAGCTTGGACCGGGAAGTTTTGACTGGCCCGCTCTTTTTAAGGGCGTCCGGTGGTTCCACTCCGGGGGGATCTTTTCCGCCCTTTCGCCGGGTACATCGGAACTGGTGATAGAAGCGATGCAGGCGGCCAAAAAAGCGGGCGCGGTGGTTTCCTTCGACCTTAATTACCGCGCCAAACTCTGGACAGCCGCCGGTTTTTCCGGAACCGGCGGAAACGGTCCGGAAAAAATACTGCGAAAAATTGCAGGCTATGTTGACGTTCTTGTAGGAAATGAGGAAGATCTACAGAAAGGATTGGGGCTTAAAGGCCCTGAAATAGGGTATACGGCAGGTAAACTTGACCCGTCGGCGTTTTTTTCCATGATAGAGCAGGTTGTTGCGGATTTTCCCAATATACGGGCCGTGGCCACTACCCTGCGGGACGTACATTCCGCCAACCGCCATTCCTGGAGCGCGGTGCTTTGGTTTGACGGAAAAAGTTACCGGGCGCCTGCGGCGGAACTTGACGTATACGACAGGGTGGGAGGCGGAGACGGCTTTGCGGCAGGACTTTTTTACGGGCTTCTTAAGGGCAAAGAGCCGGAAGAAGCCCTGCGTCTGGGTTGGGCGCACGGAGCGCTCCTCACCACAACGCCGGGAGATGTTTCCATGGTAAATCTTGATCAGGTAGAAGGTTTTATTTCGGGCGGATCGGCGAGAATACAACGGTAGAAATCCTGGAGGATAAGCAGAAGATATGGGCTTTTTAGGCATAGTAAATTCTGACGGTGAAATCAAAAGGAACCTTGAACTGGCTTTCAAGCAGAACCCGACAGTGGGCTACGATCTCAGGTTTCTTTCCGAGGAAGAAGAAATTCTTGACTTTTTAAGCTACGATCTTCCGGAGCTTGTGATCATCAATTTTTCGGATCCCCTCATCAACATAGACGGAGTTGTATCCCACGTACGCGACGACAAGCGTATCCTTAATTTCGGCATTCTGGGCATATTTACCGGGGACAAGGACAAGGAAGAGGCCCTGCTTAAAAAGTACAAGGCTATCAATGTTCTTGCAATGCTGGACAACTACCGGCTCCGTTCCCATATCATCAAGAACATACAAATTATAGAACAGAACTATCAGATCATCTTTCAAAGGGAATTTTCCCGCAACCTCCTCGACGGCGCATCAGGCAGTTTTACCATAGACAACGACATCCTCGCCATTCCCCTCTACGCGGGCATCGGGGCAACGATCCTTGCCCAGCGGGGCCTTATCAATCCCGACAATAAAATGCACCTTCAGCTTGCCCTCGGCGAACTTATTGTCAACGCGGTTGAACACGGAAACTGCGGCATCACCTATGAAGAAAAGACGGAAGCCATGGAAAATGGTCTTTCGGTGGTGGATCTTGTGGCGCTGAAAACCAAAGATCCGGCGATACGGGCGAAAAAAGTGGAATTCCTCTGGGACATACAGTCCGATAAAACCGTCTTTACCATACGGGATGAGGGCGCAGGCTTTGACGTAAAGGCCCACCTCCGAAAAATCGCCGCACAGAGCGCCATGAGCCTCCACGGCCGCGGCATACAGATGGCGTCGGCCCTTTCCACGGAACTAAAGTACAACGAAAAAGGCAATCAGGTAATGCTGATCCTCAAGCACGATACTGCTGTAGAGCATGAAATTCCCGTCGGTTTTTCCCACGAACACGTCGTCAATGTAAAAAAAGGGGATATTGTGCTCCGGGAAGACGAACCCAGCGACTATCTGTATTACATCATAAGCGGCAATTACAGCGTATTTCACAACCTTAAACAGGTGGGAAGCCTTTCGGCCCAGGATATTTTTATGGGAGAAATCGCCTTTCTCCTTAATCAGCGCCGTTCCGCCTCGGTCAGGGCCGAAAGTCCGGGAAAACTGGTCCTTTTGACCCGTAAAACGCTGGTTAATATCATCCGGGAATACCCCCATTACGGGATATTCCTCTCAAAACTTCTGGCCAGGCGGCTGGTCCGCAGCAACGATCAGAACGCCTCCCTGATGGAACAGCTCAGATACCAGGACAAATAATTCCGGTTCCGGAGAATACTTGTAAAAAACCGGTAAAAGCCCTTTCATTTTATGATGAATTCGCTTATACTGGAAGGTATATTGCGCCCTTCGGGGCGGTTTTAGGGAGTTTGCTATGGGTACAGTAGAAGGTTTGCAAAGCGAACTTGACGCTTGCATATCAAATATCAACTCCGCCGGCCTTGGAAGCCTTGACAGCGGAAATATTGAAAAACTGGAAAAATTGAGCGGAGAAGCCGCCGGTCTCGGCATGAGTCAAGGCAAAAAACTCATAGACAACCTCGTTACGGTTCTTAAATCATTCAAAGACGGTTCAGCCAAGGAAGACAGTGTTCAAATCAGGCTTACAGCCATGGATTTCTATATAAAAAAGATACAAGACGGTTCTACAGAAGACCTGTAAGTTCATTTATAAATAATCCAATGGAATTTGACAAGTACAGCCGCGCGGAAGTAATGGAAAGGCTTTTTGCCGGATGGAATCCGCGGCAGGAAACCGAAAATATTCCCCTTGAAGAAGCAAAAGGCCGGATTAGCGCGGAAACAATCAGGGCGCGTTTTACCCTTCCCCTGGTGCGTTCATCGGCGGTGGACGGCATTGCGGTACGAAGCGCCGTTTTTTCGTCCCTTCCGGATACGGCTCGCTGGAAAACCGGGGAAGATTATGTACGGGCGGATACCGGCGACGACTTTGACGACCGCTTTGACGCGGTGATCATGATAGAAGACGTCACGTTCAACAATGAAGGCGGCTTCACCCTTTCCCCTGGTTTGAAGATACTGCCCGGAATGAATATACACGAAAGGGGAAGCGCCGTCGCCGAAGGGGAAGCAATACTGGAAGGCGGCCTTGTCATACGGTCCTGCGATCTTGGCGCTCTTGCCCGCGGCGGAATATGGGAAGCGCCTGTTGTCAAAAAACCCGTCGTTTCGTTTATCCCTACGGGAAACGAGCTTATTCCCCCTGGAACCGAGCCGCAAAGGGGCGAAAACATAGACACCAACAGCATCATGGTAAGGTACATGCTCCTTGATATGGGGGCCGAACCGCGCATCTTTCCCATACACCGGGACGATCCGCCCCGCCTCAAAGCCAGCCTCCTTGAAGCCCTCGCCGCTTCAGATGCCGTGATCATCAACGGCGGTTCGTCAAAAGGGGCGGACGATTACAACGCGCGCCTCCTTGCGGAACTGGGAGATATTGTCTGCCATGGCGTCCATGCCGCGCCGGGCCGCCCCCTCTGCATTGCCGTTATTGACAACAAACCCGTGATCAATGTACCCGGCCCCATGCTTGCTTCCTATTTCACCATGGACTGGTGCGTACGGGGCGTCGTGTGCCGTTTTTTGGGAATACCCATGCCCGTGCGGCCCCTTGTCAGGGCGGTGCTCCGCGGAGAATCCCCCCGCCGCGGACTTCTGGACGGCTTTGAATTTTTCAGCCGCATGATCCTTGCCCCGTCCTCTTGCGGGGCAAACTACGAAGCCCGCCCCGTACCGCTGGAACGCGTTCCCGGTA
>JAITJV010000222.1 GCA_031278755.1 Treponema sp.
TAAATGAAATAATTTATTGGTTTAGCGCTGATGATTCTCATTGCCTGCGGCATTGCATTCGCCGGCGGCAGCGGAGGCGGCGGTTCCGGCGGAAAAAAAACCAGCAAAGACCGTCTTAAAGTGTACGCGGTTTCGGTAATGTCAGGCGGCGCGGCCTGGGGGCAGTTCGAAAAAGGTTTTTTGGAAGCCTGCAAGGCGGCGGGCTGGGAAGGCCATTACCTGGCGCCTTCGGCGTCCAATGTGGATACCGAAATGGTAAACCTGCTTGAAACCGCCATTACCAACGGCGCGGATATCCTCTTTCCCGTTGTTACCAACGAAGATATGTTTGCCGACGTGCTTATCCGGGCGCGGGAACGGAAGATCCCCATGATCTCCGTGGCCGGCGGTTCGGAAAAATACACCGACGCCATGGTGGGGACCGATCCCCAGTCCCTGGGGAGGGATGCGGCCGACGCTCTGGTAAGGGCCGTGGGGAACAAACCCATCTACGTCGCCCCCATGCAGACCAGGCTTGTCAATCCCGTCCAGGACATTCAGCGCCAGGCTTTTGAGGACGCCCTGAAAAAACTCCGGCCCGACGCGGTTGTTGTTGACCGCCTGGAATGCGATTCCAACGCCATGATCGCCGCGGACAAATTCGCCGCCCTGAAGCTGGGCCATCCCGAACTGAACAGCATGATTTCCCTGGACAGCTACGCCGGGCTGGGCGCGGCGGCCTTTGTCGAGGAAAAGAAACTCCAGGGGCAGTTCTATGTGGTCGGCATTGATGACGCGCCGGAGATTCTCCGCGCGGTGCAGCAGGGGACCATGTCCTGCACGGTTGCCCAGATGTGGTATCAGTTCGGCCTTGACTGCGTCGAACTTGCCAAGATTGTTTATGACAACTACGGCGACAAAACCAAGTATAAATATGATAACCGCACCGGTACGGCTATCATATTCCCCCAGGACGTCGATGAATGGGTGAGGAAATACGGTATTGATATGTCTTCCTGATAGTGTTTCATAAGGAACAATGGGCGCGTGACAAAAAAGATACGCCATATCGCCGCTATGTAGTTACTACGGCGTACCATTTTTTTGTTATGTGCGCCCCGCACGGATTTTCACAGAAGGAGAAACATTATGGCGGACACAAAAAGAATAATGATTAGATCGCTTTTACGCAAAAACGAAGTAGGTGTTGTATTGCCCCTGCTTTTTCTTTATGTGGTAGTTTTTATTATTAACAGTTCGTTTTTTAACATCACCAATATTCTTGATATCCTGCGTACCGCAAGTTTTTCTTTTCTGGTGGCGATTCCCACCACTTTCCTGATGTCCTGCGGCGGCATGGATCTGTCCATCGGCGCGGCGACCAGTTTCGGGGGGGTGCTCTGCGCCTTTTGCCTTAAGGCGGGCTTCCCCCTCCCGGTAAGTATATTGATAGCCCTGATGGGCGGGTTTACTATTGGTCTTTTTAACGGTATTATTATTGTTCATTTTGAACTTCCCGCATTCATTGCCACTCTGGGCACCCAATACGTGGTGAACGGCATCATCCAGGTGAGCACCAAGGCGCTGGCAATATCCGGCTTTAGCGACTCGTTTAAATTTATCGGCCAGGCGCGGGTGTCCGGCATACCCTTCCCGGTTATTTACGCCATTGTTTTGGGCGGCATTGCCCATATTCTCCTGATATATACCAAATACGGACGTTCCATTCTGGCTATCGGGGGGAATAGGGAAACGGCCTATCTTTCCGGCATCAACGTAAAACTGCTGCAGATCAGCGCCTATATCGCCTCCACAACCTTTGCCGCTCTTTCCGGCATCCTTATCGCATCCCGTTTTGCCACCGCCCAGCCGGCCTCCGGCACGGGCACAGAACTGACGATTATCGCATCTGTCATCATCGGCGGCACCAGTATGTTCGGCGGTTCGGGAACGGTCATTGGTTCCGCCTTGGGCTGCATACTTCTTGCCACCATCATAAACGCTCTTATTGTCATGGGCGTTTCTTCTTTCTGGCAAAATCTGATATTTGGCATAATCCTGCTTATTTCGCTCTTCATTGACAAATACCGGCGCAAGGCAAGTTCCGGTGAATAAGGGGGCGTGAAATGGCGGAAACAATACTGGAAATGCGCGGCGTTACCAAACGTTTTCCCGGTGTGGTTGCCTTGAAAAATGTTTCACTACAGCTTTACAAAAATGAGATTCTTGCCATCTGCGGAGAAAACGGGGCGGGAAAAACGACCCTCATGAAGGTCCTCAGCGGCAGCTACACCAACAGGGATTACGAAGGGGAAATTTGGATAGACGGCAGGCATGTTCCCTTTACGTCGGTTTCTGTCGCCGAACAGTGCGGTATAGAAATGGTGTACCAGGAATTGAACATGATGCTGGACGCCAGTATCGCGGAAAACGTCTTTGTGGGGAACCTTCCGGGAAGCGGCGTCTTCCTGAATTACAGGACCCTCTATGCAAATACCCAGAAGATACTTGATGAAATAGGGCTGGATGTAAACCCAAGGGAAATCGCCCGCAACCTGAATTCCGGCCAATTACAGATGCTGGCGATCATGCGGGTCCTTTCAAGAAACCCCCGGATCATCGTATTGGACGAACCTACCAGCGCTTTGGGGGATCACGAGATAGAACTTTTGTTCCAATTCCTTGACAATCTGCGTAAAAAAGGAATTTCCTGTATTTTTATTACCCATAAACTTGAAGAAATATACAGAATCGCCGACCGGGTGATAGTCATGCGGGATGGGGAAGTTGTTTCAAATAATATTATGTCCGCGGATACCAAGAAGCAGTTGATAGAAGAAATGGTAGGCCGGAAAATAGAAAACCTCTATCCCAAGGAACATACGGAGATTGGGGAAGACGTGTTCCGCGTGGAGGGCCTTACTGTTCCGCATCCGACGATTATGCACAAAAACATCGTGGAAAATATCGGCTTCTCCCTGCGGCGGGGGGAAATTTTGGGTCTGGGCGGTCTTGTGGGCGCCGGACGCAGCGAAACTCTGGGGGCGATCTTTGGGCAGATAAAAAGAGGGGTTGTCAAGCGTACATTTGTCAACGGCAAAGAGGTCT
>JAITJV010000295.1 GCA_031278755.1 Treponema sp.
CCCCGCATGGCAGTGCAAGCCCAAACTTTCCGACGAGCATATAGCCGAAGCGTACCTCGAATCCCGGCGCACAGAAGCCGGGGGGGCGATGAACAAGATCGTCAACGCCAGACAAAACGCCCAGATTGACGTTCTTGCAAAAACCATTTTCGGCGCGGTTGAAATAGACAGGATGAAGCACTACAACGAAAAAGCCGGCGAAATTTATGAAAAGAAAAATTTCGACGGTTTTGTCTACGCCCGCGCGCTGAATTACCTCAGGGCCTTTCTCATGGATCATGTCAAAAAAGACATACGGGAACTCTGCGACATACTCCTCGTCCGGGGGCAGTGGACCGCCCCCGTTCTTTCCCAGCAGATGTCCGAAAGTTTTCACAAGATCATGGGCCTGTCGGATGTGCTCATCGCCTTTGACGATACATTTTCCGACTCAGGTGAAAGAGGAGCGCGTCTCAAGGCGGCCATCGTCAAGGCGGACCGCGACAAAAGCCAGGCCCGCTACGTTACCGTGATCCTCAAAAGCGCCAACGAGGAAGCGGAAGAATTCATAACCACAGCGGCCCAGCACCTTATCTCCGTAGGAAAGAACCTCAAAAGCCTTATCGAAGACTATCAAAAAACTCCCCGCGAACTTATCATAAACTGGAAGGAACTCGAAGGTGTATCCGAAATCCCCCTCGGCCAGCGCATGACGGATACCTACAAGAAAATATACTACTTTGTCCAGATGATGCAGTTCTTCGCCGGGCCAAAAGAAGAATGAGTTGATAATCGTGCCCGCAAGCGCTATGATCATCCCCAAAACAACGATTTCCAAAACAAATGAACAGTAATTCTTCCATACGTGTTCTTACCCTCACCCCCAATCCCGCCATTGACGAAACCATACAGGTAGAAAGGCTTGTGCCCGGAGAAGTGCACCGGGCTTCTTCCGTGCGCCGGAGCGCCGGAGGCAAAGGGATCAACGTCAGTTCCTGCCTTGCCGGCTGGGGAATCAAAACAAGGGCGTCCGGTTTTTTGGGGCGGAACAATGCGGAAATTTTTGAAGATCATTTCAGGCTCAGGGGAATAGAAGACGCCTTTATCAGGCTTGAAGGGGATACGCGGACCAACATCAAGATCACAGGCGGCGGGAACACGACGGACATCAACCTTCCGGGCGCCTCCCTTGGGCCGGAAGACCCCCGGCGGCTTTTGGAAACGGCCGCCGGCCTTGCCGGAGGCGTGGAGATTGCGATCCTCGCGGGGAGCCTTCCCCCGCTCTGCCCTCCTGCATTGTACAAAGATCTTACCGGCCGCCTCAGGGCTGAAGATCCGGGATCAGGCGGGCGGGGGGCCGGAACCGGAAGGCCGGGATGCTTTGTCATTCTGGATACGGACGGAGAAGCCCTGCGGGAAGCCCTTGCCGCCGGGACCCTCCCCTCCTGCATCAAGCCCAACGAAAGGGAACTTTCGCAATGGGCGGGGCGCGAATTCAAAGATCTTCCGGATATGCTGCGGACCGTCGTGCAGTTGCGCGGCCGCGGCATCGCCCTTATTGTCGTCTCAATGGGCCGCAAGGGGGCCGTTTTTGCGGGAAAGGACAGAATCCTCAGGGCCTGGGCGGAAACCGGCCCCATATTCAGCACCGTAGGGGCCGGAGACGCCATGGTCGCGGGCGTCGCCGCCGCCCTCCTCGAAGGGGCGCTTCCCCGGGGACAGAGCCTTGAACGCATCGCGCGGCTTGGCGCCGCCTTCGCCGCCGCGAAACTCGGCTCAAACGGCCCTGATTTGCCCGAAAAGGCCTTTATAGAGGAAACGGCGCGGAATGTGGAGATCGACGGCCTTGATTCGTGTTGAGGGTTTCATACCCCGCCGCAAACTGTGTTTGCGCGCCCTGCCGCAGTTATAAAGCTATGAAACCCGAATACCAAAAACCCGCCTACCGGTTCGCGGAAGAGCCTCCCGGGGGCAAAACGGCGGGGAGCTTCGGGCCGCTTAATCCATATAGTATCCGCCGTTAATGTTAACGGTTTCGCCGTTTACAAAACCCGCCTCATCGGAAGCCAGATACATCATCAGATACGACATATCCTGAATGGTCCCCAAACGGCGAACAGGTATCTTACCGGCCGTTTCTTCCTTTTTCGCGTCATCCCAGTATTCCATCATTTTGGTCATAACCGCATGCGGGGCAATGGCGTTGCAGGTTATCCCGAAGGGGCCGAGCTGCCGGGCTACGGACCGCGTCAGGCTGATCACCGCCCCCTTGGAAGCTCCGTAGACAAAGGTGGTGGAATTGTCCCCGCTTTTTCCGGTGATTGACGCCACATTGATTATACGGCCGTATTTCTGCTTTTTCATAATAGGGGCGGCCTTGCGGATTGCGTAGAGGATCCCTTTGACGTTGACGTCCAGTGTTTTATCGATTAATTCATCGGACGTGTCTTCTATTAAAAATGATTTTAGGAGGCCCGCGTTGTTGATCAGAATATCAAGCCGGCCGTATTCGGCTATAGTTCTGTCAATAGCTTCATCTACCTGTTTGCGGCTTGAAACATCACACTTGAGGGCAAGAACCGGGAACCCCTGTCTTGTCAATGTTTCATCCGCCGAGGCAAGGGCCTCATCGTCAACATCGGAAACAACAAGTTTTGCCCCTTCTTTCGCCATATCCAAAGCAACCTGATACCCCATGCCCCGGCCCGCTCCGGTGATAAACGCCGTCTTGCCGGTAAATCTGTCTTCTCTCATCATTCCTCCCAAACAAGCGGCGCGATGACAATGCGGGAAGCCGGGCAATTTTTTCGGTTCCCGCGGATCCCGGGAATTTGCGCCGCCGTCAATAATTTTTTGGCGGAAGCTGTTCGGAAACTTTTCTGAACAGCTCCGCTATAGTCCTATGAAACGGCGCACCGGGTCAACAACCGGCGCCGTAATCGCATGTTTTCGGCCTTGCCTTGAAAAAATCTCCCTTTAATACTAAACTGATATAAATCCTACTTAACGATTGAGGAAAAAGAATGGCAGACAAAAACGACAAAAACATGGTGATGATTGACGGTAATACCGCCGCGGCCTATGTGGCCCACGCGCTGAGCGAAGTAATCGCGATTTATCCGATTACCCCCTCAAGCCCCATGGGGGAACTTTCGGATGAGTTTTCCGCCCAGGGACGGAAAAACCTTTGGGGAACCATTCCCCAGGTTGTAGAAATGCAGTCCGAAGCGGGAGCCGCGGGGGCGGTTCACGGCGCACTGACCACCGGAGCGCTTTCCACCACTTTTACCGCTTCCCAGGGGCTGCTTCTCATGATCCCCAATATGTACAAAATCGCCGGGGAACTTACCTCCACGGTGTTCCATATCGCCGCCCGGGCGCTTGCCACAAGCTCCCTTTCCATTTTCGGCGACCACCAGGATGTTATGGCCTGCCGTCAGACCGGATGGGCAATGGTCTCCTCCAACAGCGTTCAGGAAGTAATGGATCTTGCCCTGATCAGCCACGCCGCGACGCTCCGCACCCGCATCCCCTTCCTCCACTTTTTCGACGGTTTCCGCACCAGCCACGAACTTCAGAAGGTTGAAGAAATAGCCTACGACATTATGCGGCAGATGATCGATGATGAACTGGTCCGCGAACACAGGCTCCGCGGCCTTACTCCGGAAAAACCCTCCATGCGCGGTACGGCCCAGAATCCCGACACCTATTTTCAGGGCCGCGAAGGGGTGAATAAATACTACGACAGGGCCGCCGGTATTGTTCAGGCTGAAATGGACAAATTCGCAAAACTTACCGGCCGCGCATACCACCTCTTTGACTACTTCGGCGCAAAAGACGCCGAAAAGGCGATCATCGTCATGGGTTCCG
>JAITJV010000066.1 GCA_031278755.1 Treponema sp.
CGGGGATATGAAAGAAGCAGACAAGTCCGGCGCGAAAAAAGCCGAAGCCGAAAAGGCGGCAGTGTAACAAGAGGAGAGGAAATGTCCAAAGCGCACAGAGGCAAGGGGATACGGGAGCAGGCGGCGCACGGCAGGGGGGAATGTCCTGTCTGCAAGCGTAGGAATGTCAAAATCCTCTATGAACAGGAAGCGGGAGAACTCAAGGTAAAGATTTGCAAAATCTGCCGGGCCGCCGTTAAGCACGGCAGGAAGAGCGTGATTGATACTGCATCCGCGGTAAAGCCGGCGGCGAAGGCTAATCCCGTTGTTACAGAATCCGCGGCAAAGCCGGCGCCCGCCGAGCCGGCGGCCGAAAGCGCCGCCGCCCCGGCTGCGGCCGAAGAAAGCGCCGGAGGAGAAGAAACCCGGGCCGCAGATGCGGAATAGTTCTATTCGGGGCGTTTAAACGTAAAGGGATTTTCTTTCAGTATTTCCGCCGGAAATATCTTTTCCGAAAGGGCGGTAAAATAAGAAACACTTATTTCGTTTTCCGGCCGCCGTGACTGGTGCCGTTTTGCAAGATCGTCGGTGTATTCCGAAAGGGGATATACCCTGAAATTTGTAAAGCCCGTTTCATAGTGGGTTACTACCGGGATGACCCCCGACTGATCAATAAAAGCGCGGCCGCCTTCTTTTTTTATGCGTATATAGGCAAGCGCCCCAAGGAGCGTATTGTTTTTTATCTGCCCCGATAGAAAATTTCCCAGCGAGTAAAAGCAGAGGGTTTTGCCGCCGGGCCCCTGTATATATTCGGCGGGCTGAATGACATGGGGATGGTGGCCGAGTATGAGGTCCGCCCCGTGTTCCGCAAGCAGCCGCGCCGCCCTCTTTTGGGCGGCGGCCGGTTCGTGTTCATATTCGTTTCCCCAGTGCATGGAAACAATGAGAAAATCACAGAGAGGACGGAGGGCGTCCATGTCTTCCGCCATGTTTCCGTCGTTGATAAGGGCGACAAGCCATGGCTTGTCTTTGGGTACGGGAAGGCCGTTGGTTCCATACGTATATGAAAGAAAACCGATGCGTATACCGTTCCGCTCTACAATGACAGGCTCGCGGGCCGCCTCTTCCGAACGGCGTATTCCAAGGTAGCGTATGCCGGGAACGGCATCCCAATAATCCATAGTTGCAAAGACCGCTTTTTCTCCCTTGTCCATGATGTGGTTGGTTGCGTGGTTGATTATATCAAAACCCGCTCCGGCGACCGCCGCCCCCAGTTCCTGCGGTGAATTAAAGCGCGGATACCCCGAAAAACCGAATTCCGTCCCGCCGAGAAGTGTTTCCTGATTTATAAAGGCGATATCCGCTTTTTCTATGAAGGGCCTGATTTCCGAATAGTTCTCCGTAAAATCATAAACGCCTCCGGCGGGGGGCCGAATCATTGTATCATGGTAAAGGTTGTCTCCGGCCGCAATCAGGGTAAGGTAAGAAGGGGGGATTGCTTCCGGGGCCGGCGGCAGGTCCGCCTCCGGGATCTGCGGGCCGGGGACAATGTTTTTTTCCGTGACACATGAAAAAAACAGAAGCGCGAGAATAATCGCGGCCGCGTTCGAACGGACAATCCGGAACATAATCAATACTATCACGGAAGGACGGCCTGCGTCTGCCGGAATTGTTCCGGGGCCGCAAAAGCAACGGGCCGCAAAAGCAGCGGGGTTCAGGCGAGGGACTGTATGCCGAGAACGCCGGGAATGCCCCGCATGTTTTTCATCACACGCCTGAGGTCCCCCGCCGATTCAAGCTGCATGGTAAAGAAACCCGTGAGCCTGCCGGGCGCCGTCTCTTCCAGGCGGCCTTCGATGAGGTGCCCCTGGTGCTTGCGCACGGCGCCTTCAATTTCCGAAAAAAGATCCGAGGAAAGGCGGGCTTCTATTTTGAAACGCTTTATCAGTACGGAAGCGGCGTTTTCCCATTCGGCTTCGATTTTTCTTTCGGCAAAATCGGGAATGTTCGCAAGGTTGCTGCAGCTTTTTCTGTGTATGATGATCCCGCGGCCCCGTGAAACATAGCCTATGATAGAGTCGCCCGTAACGGGTCTGCAGCAGCGGGCGAAGCGTATCATCAGGTTTTTTTCATCTTCGATGCGGACATGGAGCAAGTCCGCCTTGTCTTCTCCCATGACGCGCTGAACGGGCGCCGCGGGGGAAGGCGCCGCAGGCGGCGAAAACACCGCCGGCGGAAACGCCGCGGGTTTCTTTTTTGCGACGACGTTTTTTTCTATGATAACGGAGTCGTCGTTCTTCTCTAGCCAGGAACGGATCTTGTTCCGCGCTTTTGCGGTTTTGACCAGCCTGAGCCAGTTGATATGCGGACGGGCGCCGGTGCTGGTGAGTATCTCCACAACCTGGGTGTTCCGCAGCTCGGAGCTTAAGGGGATGATGGAGCCGTCCGCTTTTGCTCCTATGCAGTGATCTCCCACCGCGGAATGTATGCTGTAGGCAAAATCAATGGGGGTCGCTCCCGCGGGAAGCTCTACAACTTTTCCCTGCGGGGTAAACACGTAGATTGAATCCCTGAGAAGTTCGCGCTTGATGTCGTCAAGAAACAGATCCCCGTGTTTTTCACCCGCGCCGCTTTCCGAATTTTTCCAGTCTCTGAGACGGTTGACGATGGAGATGTCAACGGGGCGGACTAGTGCGCGGGTTTGGCCTTTCTTGTAAAGCCAATGGCTTGCCAGTCCGTATTCCGCGACGTGGTGCATCTCCGCCGTTCGTATCTGTATTTCCAGCATTTTTCCCCCGGACGAAATGACCGTGGTGTGGAGGCTTTGGTAACCGTTGGATTTGGGCATGGCGATGTAGTCCTTGAAGCGGCCGTCCAGCGGTTTCCAGAGGCGGTGAACCATGCCCAAAACGGTGTAACAGTTTTCCACGCCGCCGCAGATTATGCGTATGCCGAAAAGATCGAAGATGTCTTCCGCGGCTTTGTTCCGTTTTCTCATTTTTTGGTAGATCGAGTAAAAATGCTTGGCGCGGCTTGAAACTTCGACGCTTATTCCCGCGGCCGCCGCTTCATTCCGTATTGTTTCCTGAGCCTGGCTTAAAAATTCCTGCCTTTCGCCGCGTTTTTCCGAGACAAGTTTTTTTATCTGCTGGTAAACTTCCCTGTTGATGAATTTAAGGGAAAGGTCCTCCATTTCATCCTTGATCCACGAAAT
>JAITJV010000083.1 GCA_031278755.1 Treponema sp.
CTTGATAAAAGGGAAGGCCTGTTTTTTGCCGGGCTTCCCCTGGTGTTTCGCGGAGTCTGGCCCGGTGATTTCCCTTCAGGGAAGCGGAATGTCGGGGCCGGCGCGGGAAATGCCTGTGCGCTGTGCGCCGCCGACGCCGGCGGGCCCGCCGCCCTTATTGAGGATACGAAGGTTCTTTTTGCGCGGGAAGCAAAAGACGGCGATTTTTTCATACTGATTCGCAAACGGTCAGGCTGAAAGGGGTATACATGTTTTCAGATCAAAATAAAACGCCGCAGCGCCCGGGAGGCCCCAGGCCGAATCTGTCCGGGCGGCCAAACCGTTTGGCCCTGGTTTTTTTTATTATCATGGCGGGCCTTTTTATATTTTATTTTTTCCGGGGAAACACCCGGACGGTACAGGAGATACGGTACTCGGATTTTATCAGTTATCTGGATCAGGGCCTTGTTGAGTCGGTTACCATTCACAATAACAATATTATGGATATTTTTCTTAGAAGCGCGGCCGGGCAGGATCCTTCTCCGCGCAAAACCCTTATCCCCTATGAGGACCCGAATCTTCTTGCCCTTTTGAAAGAAAAGAACGTCCATATTTCCGGAGCCGCGGCGAACATTAACCCCTGGCGCATACTCATTGAGATGCTCCCCTGGGTGATAGGCTTCGGTTTTGTGTGGTTCATGTTCAGGAACATGCAGGGATCGGGAAACAAGGCGTTTCAGTTCGGCAAGAGCCGGGCCAAGCGGTACCAGGACGAAGGGAAGAAGTTCAGTTTTTCCGATGTGGCGGGTCAGAAGGACGCCAAGTACGAGCTTGAAGAAGTTGTCGCCTTCCTTAAAAATCCCCAGAAATTTACCAAAATGGGGGCGCGCATTCCCAAAGGCGTGCTTCTGGTCGGCATGCCGGGAACGGGCAAGACCCTCATGGCGCGGGCCGTCGCGGGGGAAGCGGGTGTGGCCTACTTCCACATGTCCGGTTCCGATTTTGTCGAGATGTTTGTCGGCGTAGGGGCAAGCCGGGTGCGGGATCTTTTTGAGCAGGGAAAGCGCAACGCCCCCTGCATCATTTTTATTGACGAACTTGACGCGGTGGGCAGAACCCGCGGGGCGGGCTACGGCGGAGGCCATGACGAACGGGAGCAGACGCTGAATCAGCTTCTTGTTGAGATGGACGGTTTTGATTCCAAAGACGGGGTGATCATCCTCGCGGCGACGAACAGGCCCGATGTGCTTGATCCCGCCCTGCTCAGGCCGGGCCGCTTTGACCGCCAGGTTATGGTCGCCATGCCCGATATAAAAGAGCGCGAAGACATACTCAGGATACACTCGGCAAAAATTCCCCTTGGAAAAGATATCGATCTTTCCCGCATAGCGCGCGCCACGCCGGGGATGAGCGGGGCCGACATCGCAAACCTTGTAAACGAGGCGGCCCTCTTTGCGGCCAGGAAAGACAAGCCCGGCGTGGAGATGCCTGACTTTGAAGAAGCGCGGGACAAGATACTCATGGGCGTTGCGCGGACGACGCTGGTAATTTCCGAAAAGGAACGGCGCATGACCGCCGTGCACGAGGCGGGACACGCCCTGCTTCACTATTTCCTCAAAAACGCGGATCCCCTTCACAAGGTAACCATCGTTCCGCACGGCAGGGCTTTGGGTATGGCAATGTCCCTTCCCGAGGAGGACAGTTACAGCAGGACACGCGGCTGGATAGAAGACAGGATCGTGATCTGTTACGGCGGCTGGATTGCGGAAAAGTTTTTTTTTGATGAAACAACTACCGGGACCAAACAGGATATACAGCAGGCGACCGAAATGGCCAGGCACATGGTCTGCGAATGGGGCATGGACGAAGGGCTGGGGCCCGTCGCTTACGGTCAGGAAGAAGAACCTATTTTCATCGGCAAGGAAATCGCCCGGCACAAGGATTACTCCGAGGACACCGCCCGGCGCATAGACAAGGCGGTGCAGGATATCCTTGACGCCGCAAGAAAAACGGCGGGTAAGATACTCGGCGCCAACAGGGACAAGCTTGAAAAACTGTCCGACGCCCTCCTTGTTCGGGAAACCATGGCCGACGACGAAGTCCGGGCGCTCCTGGAACTGCCCCCCCAGGAGAACCGTACTTCCCTTGCCGGAAAGTGAGGATCATGGGCCGCCTGTTTGCCGCGATGCTGGCATGCGCCGCGCTTGCCGCCGTACCCGTCCGGGCGGAAGATTCCGGCCTCGGGGACGCGGCCGCGGCCGAACGCTATGCCGCCTGGGCGCTGGACGCCATGAACCGGGGGGCGTGGCCCGAGGCGCTCGCCGTCCTTGAACGGGCCGGGGATTACAGCGGCGCGTCTTCTGATGTTTCGTTTCTTCTTGCGCTTGCCCGTGAGCATGAACAGAAGCCCCGCGGAGCGGTTCTGGAAGCCCTGGGGCGGGCTCTGGAGGCGGACCGCTGGAACCGCAGCCCCTTTGAAGCGCGCCTTCTTGAGGCCGAAACCTTTATATACCTTAGAAACTACACGGAAGCCCTCCGTATTCTCGACCGGATTCCCGAAGGGGAAAAGAAAGCGGAACTCAGGCTCCTTGCCCTTAAGGGCCTCAATGATATTTCCGCCTTCCGCCGGGCAATGGAAGAATCCCTTGACCGCTATCCCCGCGATCCCCGCATAGCCCGTATTCTCCTTGAATATGCCGCCGGCGGGCTGCCGGAACAGTCCCTGCTGAAGCAGGGTGAAGAAATTCCCGTGCCGCTGGTTTTGCGGCGGCTTCCCGTTCTTCTTGAAGGGGATCCGGAACTGGCTTTTCTGGCCGCCCCTTTTTTACGGAATGAAGGAGAGGTCCGCCGCCTCGTGGCGGCCTACAGGGCGGGTTTTGCCCCTCCCGCCGGGCCGTCTCCCGCTTCTCTTCCCGCGGCTCTTAATGCGGGGCTTATTGAAGATACGGAAGCTGTCGCCGAACTCTTTGCCGGGACCTTTCTTGACCGGGATCTTCTCCTTTCCGTTTTCGGCCTTTTAAGAAGCGGCGGGGGCAGGGATTTCTTTAACCGAAACCTTTTGGCCTTTTCAGGTGTTATTATGGAAGACGGCGACAAAGACGGTTATTATGAAAGCCGGACCCGCTACCGGAACGGCGAGATTCAGGATTATGTATACGACGCCGATCAGGACAGGCTGCCTGAGTTGACCGTTGTTTTCTCCGGACAGGAACCGGACCGGGCCGAACAGACGGTGCTGCCCGAATCCGCCGTAACTTTTTCCCTGCCCGTGCGGGATGAGGACAGAATCAAAGCCCTTGTGGTTTGGGAACAGTACCCCGCGGTTCTTGCCGCGGATCTGGAAGGATGTTCTTATATCCCCCGGCCCTTTGAGTTCTTTTTTAACCCCGTGAGGTTTGTTGAGTTGTGCGGAAACGGGGACCGGAGAGGGCTGCTCTACCCCGAAATGGAAAAAGAATACCCCCGTATTTCACGGAGATCGCTGGTTTCTTTTTCAATACAGATACGGCGGCCCAGCGGGGAATTCAGGGGGGCGGACGAGCGCATAGATCTGGACCGGGGCATACCCCGGCGGGCGTCGGAAATACACGGCGGCCGTGTTGTTTCGGTAACCGAATTTGAGCAGGGAAGGCCCGTCATCCAGCGCATCGATCTTGATCTGGACGGACGCATGGAAACGGTAAGGCGTTTCCGTTCGCTTCCCCTTCCCGGCAGAGACGAGGATCTTCTGGACTGGAAGAATGAAATTGTATTTACCGAAAGCGACTGGAACGGAGACGGCCGGTACGAAACCGCCGAAGAAGCCCTTCCCGGCGGAGTAAAACGGTATTATAAAGATATGGACGGCGACGGGATCAGGGATTATTCTGATAATGTAACGGATGGATAAAAAGATGGATGTTTTTTTCCGAACCGGCGCGGCGTTTGCCGCCGTATTTTTTCTCTTTGTATGCGCGTCCTGTCTTTCCGTCAAAACGCAGGAAAAGCGGCTTGCCCCTCCGGGAAGATCAACCGGCGAATTCAGGCTGGATGATATACGCCGCTGTGCGGCGGACGATCCGGTAAAGGCGATAGACTTGATCGGCATATACCGGACTGTTTACGGGCAGGAAAATTCCCGGCGCGAAGGTTCCGACATGGAAACTGCGCTGGATGCGCTGGAAGCCGAAGCCGTCGCCAGTCTCAAGGAGAAGCAGGCCGCCGCAATCCGGGAAGAACGGTGGGATGACGCCGCTTCGCTGGCCCGCTCCCTCGCAAGCATGGGGCTGGAGGTGGAAAATACCGGAATGGAGCCGGACTTTATCCTGGCGGAAGCAAAGAAATCCCTTGTGGAAGGCGGCGATCTTGCCGCCTTCCTCCTTGCGGTGCGTTCCCATGAGATGAAGCCCCTTGGTTTTGAGGACGCCCTTCTTTTTCTCAAGCGGGCCGTTGAGGTAAAGCAGCGCCGTACCGCTGCTTTCTTTCTTAACATCGCGGGGGAGAACGATGTTCCCGGGGAACTTAAGGAATACGCTTCAGGCAGGGACGGACCCCAGGAAATGATAAAGGGCGTTGCAACCGTCCTTGTTGACCGGGGTATACGCATAGAGCGGGGCCGGGGGATGCCGGACAGGGCGCTTGGGTCGGCCTTTTTTGTGGATGCGTCGGGGCTGCTTATCACCAACTACCATGTGATTTCAAGCGAAGTTGATCCTGCGTATGAAGGCTATTCCCGCCTGCATATACGCATGGGAGATTCCGCCAGCGCGAGAATTCCCGCAAAGGTCATAGGCTGGGACAAGGCAATGGATCTTGCCCTGCTCAAGACCGAGATCAAGCCCGAATATGTTTTTTCCGTCGTTGACCGCGTTACCCCGAGGGTGGGGGATACGATTCTTGCCATAGGATCTCCGGGCGGTCTTGAAAAAACCGTTACCTCGGGGATCGTTTCTACGCTGGGACGGCGTTTCCTGCAAATAGGGGATGTGATACAGATTGACGCGGCGGTGAACCCCGGCAATTCGGGGGGGCCTGTAGTGGACACTTCGGGCCGCCTTGTGGGGATAGTGTTTGCCGGCATCGAACAGTACCAGGGGCTTAATTTTGCCGTTCCCGCGGAGCGTCTTGCCGCGGCCCTGCCCGTGATGATAAAGGGGGGAAAGGCGGAACGGCCCTGGCTGGGCCTTACCCTGAGCGAATCATCGCGGGGCGCGGAGATCATCTACACGGCGCCTTTTACCCCCGCTTCGGAACACCAGGTAGGAGAAGGGACCCTGATAAAAACGATCAACGGCGAAAAGGCGAGCGCTCCGCAGGGCGCCCTTATTCCCGCCCTGCAGGACATGCTTTTTTCATCCAGGCCCGGTGAACTGGTCGCGCTGGAAACTTCCGACGGAAAACACCGCGTCATGATGACGGTTCCCCGTCCCGACGTTCCCCTGGCGGAAGCCGCGAAAAAAGACAGCAAGGAACGTATAGCCGCTCCGCTTTTCGGCCTGATCCTGTCTCCCTCTTTGGTAAAATCTTTTTCGTCTTCTTATCTTGTAAAGAAAGTGATTCGGGGTTCCATCGCCGATGAAGCGGGGCTTTCCGAACAGGATCCTGTTTCCATCCGGGGCTTCCGTATGCTGGAAAAAGACGGTTACGCCCTGATGGAAATTAATGTAAAAAAAAGAAGCATGGGTTATATGGAAACCACTATGCAGCTCCCCGCCCTGCTTGATTCGCCGGACACCCTGTAGCGCCGTGAAGGACGTTTCTTTACAAAGAAAGTACGATCCCGCCCTGTCTGAAGCAATCAGGCAAAAACAACATATAGTCCGGGAAGCTGGTCTTGATATATTTGTAAAGCCCGTTCCCGACGACGACAGGCCCGGCGTCCTGGACAGGCGTTTCTTCGCGGGAATACCTTTGCCTGTCAGGATTATGGGAAAGGCCCTTTGCCCGCTGGTCCGCTTTATTCTTTCAGGCGGCAGTGCGAAAAGCGCCGCGTCCCGCATGCGCCGTTACTTTAACAAAGTAAGGAGCCTTCCCCTTGCCGAAGGCGTATCGGTGAGCCGGAGAACGGTGAAAACCGGAGACGCCGGCGTCGCCATACGGATCTACAGGCGGGAAGGCGCCGTACCAAACACACCGGTATTTTATTACATACACGGCGGCGGTTTTGCCGCGGGCTGTCCTGATGTGGTGGAGGAGATCTGCCGGCAGCTTGCATGGCGGTCAGGCTGCGCCGGCGTACAGGTTGATTACCGGCTGGCGCCCGAGCATCCCTATCCCGCGGCTTTCGACGACTGTTACGGCGTTCTCCGCTGGATAGCGGAAAACGCCGGGGACTTTGGCGGCGACGGCGGCCGCATCTGCATAGCGGGCGACTCCGCGGGGGGCAACCTCGCCGCGGCGTGCGCCATGCGGGACCGTGATGAAGGACGGGGGGCGGTAAAGGCGCAGGCATTACTTTACCCCGTGGTAAACCCCGCCGGAAAAGAAGACGAATATTTTCACTTTTCGCTGGATCAGTACAACATGCTTGCCGGGTATAAGGCGGCCGCGAGCTTTATGATCACCGTCATGCAGTCGGGTACATCGGGCATGATCAAGGTATTGGGCGGAGACGGGCCTTACGTTTCCCCCTATTTCGGAGCGCTTGAGGGGCTTCCGCCCTGTCTTGTCCTGTACGGCGAATTCGATTATTTCCGCCTTGAGAGCGAAGCATACGCGCGAAAACTTTCCGCCGCCGGCGTTCCCGTCAGGGCCGTGAGGTATTCAGGCTTGTCCCACGCCTTCGCCGAACTTATAGGCGTTCAACCCCAGGCGGAAGACTGCATGGCGGAGATTGCCTCATTCCTGCGGAGCGTGTTCCGCATGCCGCAGGCCTCATGACGACAACCGTCGCCGCGCCCGCGGGAGCTGCGTTACCATGTAATATAGTCCGGATGGGGAAACGGATCGGAATATCCGGGCAAACCATCCAGGGTCCGCATGTCTTCTTCGGTTATTTCAAAATCAAAGACCTTTATGTTGGCGGCGATATGCTCCGCGGATGCTGATTTTGGCGGCGGAAGAAAATCTTTCTGTAAACACCAGCGCACGCATATTTGCGACGCGGTCCTGCCGTATTTTTTTGAGAGCGTCTCCAGAAAGGGCGAGGCAAGGATGTTTTCACCGCCGCTCCCTCCAAAGGGACTGTAAGCTTCTATGAGCATATTTCCCGCGCGGCTCGTTTTTACCACCTCGTCCTTGGCGTCCCCGGGACAGAGCCGTATCTGATTGACCATGGGCCTGATTGAGACGGATTTTTCCAGGGCGTCCAGATGATGTGCGTGAAAATTGCTTACACCGACAGCCTTGATGCGGCCCGCCCTGTAGTATTCTTCAAAGGCCTTCCATGTTTCCGCATTTGATTGGAAGGCCGGGGTCCATACTCCGCAGCTTGCTGTGGAACGTTATAACTTAGAACGTGCGTTTTAATGTCTTCGGATTGGAGTATGGCCCCGGCCAGTATAATAAATTTCCTATCCAACGAAGATACCCAGGAGCTTGCC
>JAITJV010000095.1 GCA_031278755.1 Treponema sp.
ACGAACCTGAAGATACTCGACAATGTGGTTTCCGAATCGAACCCCGACGGCATTCCCATTCCCGGCGTTTTTGCCCTGTCTTTCCTGCTGACTTTTTATTCGGCGGTATTCATGCCGGATATAAACAAGGTGCTGCGGCCCGTCCTTATAGACGGTGAATTTTACAAGCGGGAAAACAGAACCGACTTTACCGAAGGCTACAATGATCTTATCAAGCTGGAAGATGACATACGGAGATTCGAGGGGGATATATCGCCCGCCGGGGATTTTGGGAAACGGTACAGCCTCGCCAGGCAGGACATGTCCTCGCTTCCGGTAAAGCGGCGGAAAATACAGATAGTTATAGAAGACGCATCCAAGGAAGCTTTCCGCATCATAGAGCGGGTCAGGACGGCCTGTAAAACGATGATCAACATCATCAATGGAATTCTCAAAAAAGATACGGACGGAAAATACGATACCCTTGCGAATCTTTCCCAGCTTTCAGGCAGGGGCAATACCTTTGTTACGGGATTAATCGAATCGTCGGATCAGTTCAAGAGGGCGCTGCAGCTTCTTGACGACATAGAAGTTATGGAAACCGGAAGATAGGCGTGAACGAAGCGGACATATTTTTCTTTGAACTTGAATTTAAGGAAAACCGTCCCGGCCGCGGTTCCGGAAAAGAACAATATGCGTTTTTCCCTTTTATATTTGAAGGAGCCGCCCTTCCCGGCATACGCTGCTGTATTTCTTCCCGTTTTGAAGGCGATATGGTATATTCGTTGCACCATGATCTCGGGGTTACCGGTAAAAAAGTGTACGGCCCCCGGCAAAGCCATTCCCGTGACGTGCTGATCATTGATGGACGTGAAGGCGATCGTGCGGACTGCGGCCCGCTTTCCGCCGACGGCCTTCTGACGGCGCGCCGGGACGCGGTTCTTTTCGTTACGGCGGCCGACTGCCTTCCCGTGTTTTTGTACGATGCGGAAACAGGCGCCTTCGGGACGCTTCATTCGGGGTGGAAGGGGACGGGCATAGCCGGCAACGCCCTTGCGCTGATGAAAGAAAACTGGGGCGTGCGGCCCGAATCGGTTGCCGCCGTGCTGGGGCCGTGCATCTGTTCCCGCTGTTACCGCGTTGACAGGGAGCGGGCGCTTTCCTACGAAGCGGAATTCGGCGGCCCCGGCCCGTATCCGCTGGGTCCTGTGGTGAAAAAAACCGCGGACGGGGAAGGAAGCCTTGACATGCAGGCGGCCAACGTTGGGATCCTTGCCGCCGCCGGCGTGCGGAACATCGCCGTCTGCGGGAATTGCACTTTTGAGGATGAAAGGCTCGGATCGTTCAGGCGGGAAGGAAACGCCTATACCCGCATGGCGGCGCTTGCCGGATTTTTTTTGTGAGGAATATGTATGTATGATAACAGCGAAAACGATAATCCGTTCACCGCCGAAGCCTGGAAGGCAAAGATCGCGGACGCGCTGGCCCGGGTGATGAAAGACCAGGGTGTTGAGGGGCCGGTCGATCCTTCAACGGTAATTGCCGAAGTCCCGCCGAACCCCGAAATGGGGGATCTCGGCTTCCCCATGTTCAGCTTTGCGAAAGTGATGCGCAAAAGCCCGCCGCAGATCGCCCAGGCCGTCGCCGCCCTTATTGCTGTGAACAATAACGCTGAAAACATTGCCGCCCAGGGTCCCTACGTGAACGTGCGGCTCGACAGAGCCGCGGCCGCGCGGGCGGTCCTTGCCGGCGGCGCCGTTTCCGGCGGAACGGCCGTTTTCTTCGGAACGGACGGCGCTGTTTCGGGGCCGCTTACGGGCGTCAGAATAATGGTGGAATTTTCAAGCCCCAATACCAATAAGCCCCTTCACCTGGGCCATCTCCGCAACGACGTCCTTGGCGAAAGCATTTCCCGTATTCTTGCCGCCGCCGGGGCGGAGGTGCGGAAAGTCTGCATCATCAACGACAGGGGTATTCACATCTGCAAGTCCATGATCGCCTATCTTGAATGCGGCGGGGGAAAGACCCCCGGCTCGGAGCATATTAAAAGCGATCGCTTTGTCGGCGATTATTACGTAAAATACAACGACATGGTTCTCTCTGAAAAAAAAGGCAAGGATGAAACGAGCGAAGCCGAAGGGCGCGCACGGGAGCTTCTCCGCAAATGGGAAGCGGGCGATCCCGAAACGACGGCCCTGTGGAAGCTGATGAATTCCTGGGCGGTGGACGGGATGAAAGAGACCTGGAAACGGACGGGGATTTCCTTCGATCAGTTTTACCTTGAAAGCCAAACCTACCTTTTGGGAAAGGAAGAAGTTCTCAAGGGCCTTGAACGCGGGCTTTTTCAGAAAGAAGCCGACGGCGCGGTAACAGCGGATCTTTCCGCGGAAAATCTCGGCAAAAAAGTGCTGCTCCGCAGCGACGGAACTTCAATCTACATTACCCAGGATATAGGCACCGCGATTTTCCGCCACCGCGACTGGCCTTTCGACAGGCTTGTTTATGTGGTTGGATCGGAACAGCGGCACCATTTCAAGGTGCTCTTTGCGATCCTCGCGCGGCTCGGCTTTGACTGGGCGCGCAGCCTCTACCATCTTTCATACGGCATGGTGAATCTTCCCGAAGGAAAAATGAAGAGCCGCGAAGGCGTCGTGGTTGACGCCGACGATCTTCTTGACAGCCTCAGGGACATGGCCCTTGAGGAAATACGGGAAAAGGAAAGGGAAGAAGCGGTGGGCAATCCGGCGGAGGCCGCGGAAAAAATCGCCCTGGGCGCGCTTCACTATTACCTCCTCCAGGCAAGCCCCCTCAAGGACATGCTCTTTAATCCGAAAGAATCACTTTCCTTTAACGGAAACACGGGGCCGTATCTGCAGTACATGGGAGCGCGCATTTCGTCCATGCTGAGGAAGGCGGGAGGCAGCGCCGCCGAAAAGGGAAAGGTAAAGCCGGAGCTTTTAAGGTCCGACGCCGAATGGGATCTTGTCAAAACCATAGCGGGCGGAAGCGGCGCGGTAAACGCGGCGGCGGCGGCCATGGACCCGAGCCTCCTTGCCGCATGGATCTACGACCTGTCAAAATCATTCAGCCGCTTCTATCATGACTGCCCCATCCTTAACGCTCAGGACGCGGATCTTGCCGCAACGCGCCTTGCGCTTTCCCGGGCGGTGCTCGGGGCGCTTAAGGACGCCCTTTACCTTGTGTGCATTCCCTTTCTGGACGTCATGTAGGCTTCAGCAGGGATTTGTCGTAATCTTCGGGGGGCGTAAATCCCAAAAGCTGAATACAGACGGCCGCGATTGAACTTATCCCGAGTCCTTCGTTGAGGCAGCTTTCAACGGGGGATGATTTGTATTCGCCCTTGTATTCGGGATCGTAGATGATGCAGGGCACGGGGTTAAGGCTGTGGCTGGTTTTCGGCTTGGGGCTTCCGTCTTCCCTGTATATAACTTCCCCTGTTTTTTTGTTGTGCTCGAACATATCGTCGGAATTGCCGTGGTCCGCGGTGATCACCATGATCCCCCCCGCGGCCTCGACGGTCTTTGCAAGCCTTCCCAGTTGAATGTCCATTCCTTCCATTGAACAGACCACCGCCTGATACACGCCCGTGTGCCCCACCATGTCGCCGTTGGGATAGTTGAGCCTGCTGAAGTCGTATTTGCCCGAAGCCGCCGCTTCGATTACCCTGTCGGTAATGTCGGCGCACTTCATCCAGGGGCGCTGTTCAAAGGGAACGACGTCGCTTTTGATCTCTTCGTAATCTTCAAGCTCTTCGCTGAATTTGCCGGTTCTGTTTCCGTTGAAGAAATACGTTACGTGTCCGTACTTTTGCGTTTCGGAAATCGCCAGGGTGCGCACGCCGGAAGCGGCGAGGTATTCGCCCATGGTCCTGTCGATGGCGGGCGGGCTTACCAGATAGCGTTTGGGCGTATGGGTGTCTCCGTCGTATTCCATCATTCCCGCATAGCAGACTTTGGGCCGCCTCCCGCGGT
>JAITJV010000047.1 GCA_031278755.1 Treponema sp.
TTATCAACACGGCCCTGGTGCTTTCGGCTCTGGGTTTTTTCAAGCTTCTTCCATGGGAGGTCATCGCCGTGGCGGCGGCAGCCAACGCCCCCATAGAGGCAGGCGCGGCCGTCGTCATCACCCTGGCTGTTGTATTGGCCTGGAAGCGCATAAGTCCGGGAAAATCCCGTCTCAGCCGCGAAAAACCCTGAAATTCAGGCGGAGCCGCGGGAGGGGGCTTCGCCCCGCGATCCCGGTTGAGGTTCGGCAGGGGAACGTTCGGTTAAAGTTCGCCGGGAGCTTCTGCTCCCGGCGTTTCCGTCATGGAACATTTTTTTTAAATTTTTTTTGACTGTTTTTTACATATTTTTTACATACTATTATTTGAAAGCACCGGAACTTACCAAACTACACCCAAACGGTAAAAATTCTTTCTTTTTTTCCTTTTTTTAATTTTTTTCTTGACATATTGTACTAGTTCATTTAGTATTGTACTAGATGAATAGTACAATTATCGGATCACCGGTGAATTTTTCCCTTAATCCGGCCAACGGGACGCCCATTTATCGGCAGATTATTCAGCAAATCGAATACGCGATCCTTTCGGAACGGCTGCGGCCGGGCGACAGGCTTCCCACTATCCGTTCCCTGGCGGTTGAGCTTAAAACCAATCCCAATACCATCGCCAAAGCCTACGGTGAGCTTGAAATACGGGGAATTCTCCTTACCCAGGTTGGAAGCGGAACCTACGTGTCCGGCAAAAAACCCGCGCCGGAAGACGACGGCCTTAACCGGAAGATACGCGAAGTGGTGGGGCGCTTTGTTCAGGATATGCAGAATCTGGGAGTGGAAGGCGGAGACATGGTGGATTTGGTCAGGAATTACCGGAAAGAGGAAAAGGAGGAATGATGGACCTTAAAAAAACGAACAGGGTTGAACCTCTGGTGAAGAATGCGCGTCCCGCGGGGAAAAAGCGGGATTATATCAGGATAAAGCTCCTTATCCTGCTGTTCTCCATTGCGGGAATCATCGCGGGAATAAAGGCGCCCTCCATCGGGCTTCCTGACCCCGCCGTTCTTACGGCTGTTTCCGTTCTTGCGGCCGCCGCGGTGCTCGTCGTCCCGTCGGTCCGTAAAACCGACGAGTGGGAACGGGCCATAGTGCTCCGTTTCGGGCGTTTTCACCGGGTAAAAGGGCC
The DNA here is from genome assembly GCA_031278755.1 of Treponema sp. GTDB lineage: Bacteria > Spirochaetota > Spirochaetia > Treponematales > Breznakiellaceae > JAIROE01. The sequence goes on from JAITJV010000047.1 coordinate 1,178, forward strand.
GGGCCTTTTTCTGCTTTTGCCCCTGGCGGACCGCGTCGCCCAGGTGGTGGATCTCCGTATAAGGGTGACCGATTTTTCCGCGCAGGAAACCCTCACCATGGATTCGGTGACGGTTACCGTTGACGCCGTTTGTTTCTGGCTGGTCTGGGACCCCCAGAAGGCGGTGCTGGAAGTTGAGGATTACGAAGACGCCGTCGTCCTCTCGTCAAAAACGGCCCTGAGAAATTCCGTTTCCGGCCACGATCTCGGCACCTTTCTGGAACACGGCGAGATTATCCAAAAGCGGATACAGGAAGAGGTGGACCGAAAGACCACCGAATGGGGAATAACCATTCAGCATATTGAGATTACCGACGTCCAAATCCCCGGGGCCCTTCAGGATTCCCTTTCCCGTATAGCCCAGGCGGAACGGGAAAAGAAAGGCCGTATCTTTTTGGCGGAGGCTGAAATTGAAATCGCGAAAAAACTGGAAGAAGCGGTTCTGATCTACGCAAAGAATGAACCGGCCATGAAGCTCAAGGTGCTTTCGATTTTGAATGAGGGTCTTAAAGCCGGCAACTCCATGATACTGGTTCCCAACTCCATGGCGGAAGAACTAAAGACAAAAGACGTATTCGGGCTGGAGGCGTTGAACGAACTGCGCCTTCACAGGAAAAAAGAGACAGGTGAAGGGAAATGACGATTGTAAAAGCCGAAAACCTTGTAAAAGATTACGGCTTTAACGGGGCCGCGGTTCACGCCCTGCGGGGGGTGAATCTTGAATTTCAGGGCGGGGAATTTTCCGCCATAGCGGGGCCTTCGGGTTCCGGGAAATCAACCTTCCTCCATCTTGCGGGATGTCTGGACACGCTCAGCGGCGGCGCCATGATCGTCGGCGGTTCGGACGTATCAAAACTTTCCAAACGGCGGCTGGCCCTGCTCCGCAGAAACAGCATCGGTTTTATCTTTCAGGCTTACAACCTCATCCCGGTGCTGTCCGTGGAGGAAAACACCGGTTTTCCCCTCGCCCTGCTGGGGGTGGGCAAAAGGGAAATCCGGGAACGCACGGAGGTTGTGTTGAGGCAGGTGGGGCTTGAAGGTATGGAAAAACGGCGGCCGAAGGAAATATCGGGCGGACAGCAGCAGCGGGCGGCCATCGCCAGGGCGCTGATAAAGAAGCCCGCGCTGATACTGGCGGATGAGCCTACGGCAAACCTCGACTCCAAAACAGGCCGCGAAATTCTTGAGGTCATGCTCCGCCTCAATCGGGACGAGGGAACAACCTTCATCTTTTCAACCCATGACGGCATGGTCATGGAATTTGCCCGCCGCGTCGTGTATATCCGCGACGGGCGCGTCGATCGGGATGAACGGAAATCTTAACGGATTTTCCGGAGGAACAATGAATTTATCATCAACAGGCGGGTTGTGGCGGATGGCCTTCCGCAATCTGGCCCGGCACAAGGTGAAGACCGTATTATCCGTACTGGCGGTAACCGTCAGCGTGGCGGTGTACATCTCCATGGACGGCTGGATTACGGGCATGAACGTGATTTCCCGGCGGAACATCGTAAGTTACGAAATCGGCGCGGCAAAACTCCAGACCAAAATGTACTTTGAAAAACTCGACGACAAGCCCATGTACGAGAGTTTTGAAAACTGGGAACATTACGAGGCCGCCCTGGACAGGGCCGGATACAACGCCGCGCCCCGCTTCGTTTTTGCCGGAACCCTCTATTCGGAAACCGGCGCCGCCCCGGTGGTTTTTAACGCCGTAGACCCGGCTCTGGATCCCGGGGTTCTGGGAGTGCCGGCGGCCCTTGACGCGGGGCGCTATATCAGGAGCGGCGCCTTTGAAATCATTTTGGGGAACATGACCGCGGATAAACTTAAGGTAGGGCTTCCCATGCGGCCCACGCGCCGGGAACTGGAGGAGGAGATACTTCCCCGGCTTCCCCCCGCCGGGCATGACTTTGTCCGGGGGCTTTACCGGAGCGCGGGGAAAGGCGCCGCGTTTCCCGCGTCCGGCGCGCCGGAAAGCGCGGCGGCGGAAACACGGCTTCTCATCAGGCGGGACCTCTCCCAAGCCGACAAGGACCGCTACTGGGCGCTGCTGGCGGAAAACGGCCGTATGAACGTGCGGATCTCCACGGTGATCGACATGAAGGCCCCGCCGGACTCGATCCGGCGGGAAAGGTTTGAAGCGGATCTTGAGCCTGTCCTGAGCGCCGCGGAAATGAGCCTTTTCAAAAGAGCCTATGAATACGATGAGCTTACCGGCGCCTGGTACGTGATGACAAGTGATCCTGAG
>JAITJV010000169.1 GCA_031278755.1 Treponema sp.
GCGAACCCCATGCTGGGGCACCGGGGCTGCCGTCTTGCGGTTACCTATCCTGAAATTTACGACATGCAGGTTGAAGCGCTGGCCCTCGCCGCGGTGGACTGCATAAAGCAGAAGATTCCCGTGGACCCCGAGATCATGATCCCCATCGTGATTACGGCGCGGGAACTCAAGCTGCTCCGTCCCAACGCGGAGGCGGTGCTGAAAAAAGTTTTTAGCGGCGCGGGGGTAAAGCTGAAGGTAAAGATAGGAACGATGATAGAAGTCCCGAGGGCGGCGATACGCTCGGCGCATATTGCGCGGTATGCGGATTTCTTCAGCTTTGGCACCAACGATCTTACCCAGATGACTTTTGCTTTCAGCCGCGACGATGTTGCGTCCTTCCTCCCTGTCTATCTTGAAAAAAACGTTCTTGATGTTGATCCTTTCGAGTCCATTGACGAAGAAGGCGTCGGCTATCTTATAAAAAGCGCAACCGAACAGGGGCGGGGCGTCAATCCCGATCTTAAAGTGGGGATATGCGGAGAGCACGGGGGAGACCCGGCTACTATTGACTTCTGTTACAGAGTGGGTTTAAGTTATGTATCATGTTCACCATTCCGGGTACCGCTTGCGCGTCTTGCCGGCGCACAGGCTGTTATAAACAATTCCGGATTGAATATAAAAAAGGATCTTTCAACGGCGCATGCCGGAAGGAAGTCCGCTGCTAAGGTGAGTAGCAGAACATCACGCACAAAGGGGGAGAAGATGGCAGTTACATCAAGTGCGGCCAAGAAGCCTGCGGCGAAGAAGCCCGCCGCGAAGAAACCCGCGGCAAAGAAACCCGCCGCGAAAAAACCCGCGGCCAAGAAGCCCGCCGCGAAGAAGCCCGCGGCCAAGAAACCCGCGGCGAAAAAGTAAATACCGTTCCCTGTCTTTGAGGGAATTTTCCGCGGAAAATTCCCTCTTTGATAAGGAAAGGTGTCGTTCAGTTCACGGGCGCCGGTTATCCGGCGCTTTTTTTGTGGTGGTATGGGGAAAAAGAAGGAGGACGTCATGCAATATCTTGAATACGGAAAGACCGGCGCCAAAGTTTCCCGGCTTGGGATGGGATGCATGCGGCTTCCGTCCTATGAAAAAAACGGGAAGACTTTTTATGACGAAGAAAAAGGGGCGGCCCTGATCCGGCGGGCCGTGGAACTGGGGGTAAACTACTTTGATACGGCCCCCTATTACTGCGACAAGCAGAGCGAAGTGATTGTCGGCAAGGCTCTCAAGGGAAAACGGGACAAGGTGTTTCTTTCCACAAAGAACCCCATAGACAACGATTCGGGCGATGATTATGAAAAGCGGCTTGAGACGTCGCTCAAGAAACTTGATACCGGTTATATAGACTTCTATCATTTTTGGGGCATAAGCCTTGAAACTTTTATAAATAAAATACGGGTCAAGGACGGCCCCTGGGACAGGGCGAAGAAACTCAGGCGGCAGGGCGTGATTAAGCATATTTCCTTCTCTTTTCATGACAAAGCGGGAAATATGGGAGAGATCATACGGCGGGCGGACGGAGTGCTTGAATCCGTCCTCTGCCAGTACAATCTCCTTGATCTTTCCAACGCGAGGGACATTGATTTTGCCAATCATGAAGGGCTGGGCGTTGCGGTCATGGGACCCGTCGGGGGCGGCAGGCTCGGCGCTCCTTCCGATGTGATCAAGGCTCTGCTTCCCGGAAAGGTGCAGAGTTCCGCCGAAGTTGCGCTGAGATTTGTGTTTAATAACCCCAAGGTGCATATAGCGCTGTCCGGGGTAAGCTCCATTGCCCAGCTTGAGGAAAACGCCGCCCTTGCGGACGGCACGGGGCCTTTAAGCGCCGGGGAGCTTGACAGGATTTCCGCCATGATGAAGGAAAACGAACGTCTCGCGGGGCTGTACTGTACGGGCTGCAAGTACTGCATGCCCTGCCCGCAGGGAATCAATATCCCCGAAGTTTTTACCATCATGAACTACCACCGGGTGTACAGGATCACCGGCTTCGCGAAAAGCGCCTACGCGGAAATCGGCAAGGTGGACTGGCGGAATTACAGGAACGCCGCCGCCTGCGTCGACTGCGGCGCCTGTGAGGATAAGTGCCCGCAGAAAATTCCTATCAGACAACAGCTTAAGGAGACCCACACAACCCTTGCCTCTTAAAACCAAAAGCGTGAACAACCCCCTTCTTAAAACCTTAACGGGCCTTAGAGGCAACCCGCGGGCTTGTGTATTTACCGAGCCCATGTGGGGCCTTTCAATGAACCTGTGCCTCCCCTATGCCTCGGTCTATATGCTGGCCCTGGGGCTTAAGGATTCGGAGGTGGGTTTTATAGCGACCGTCTACATGCTCGTGCAGGTTTTTTCCGCCTTTTTGAGCGGGGCCGTCACCGATAAACTCGGCAGGCGGAAAACCACGGCGATCTTCGATTTTATTTCATGGAGTATACCCTGCCTGATCTGGATGCAGGCCCGCGGCTTCTGGTTCTTTTTTATAGCCGCCCTTTTCAACGGAACCATGAAGATTACCACCAATTCGTGGGACTGTCTTATGGTGGAAGACGCCGAAAAAAACCAGATTACAAGGATATACTCCCTGGTTATTATCTGCGGCCAGCTTTCGGCCCTTTTTGCGCCTATTTCTTCGATTCTTGTCTCGCGCCTTACCCTTGTTCCCGCCATACGCATACTCTACGTCAACGCTTTTGTGGTAATGACGGCAAAACTTGTCATACTGTACGCCGTCTCCCGGGAAACGGGGACGGGCATGGTGCGGATGAGGGAAACAAAGGGAAAGAGCCTGTTTACGCTTCTCAGGGGCTACGGAGGGGTGTTCAGGATCATAGCGAAATCCAGGGGGACGGTTTTTTCCCTGGTGGTAGCCGCCCTTGTCGGGGCTGTCGCCATGGTAAATACCACATTCTGGCAGGTAATTGTAAGCAAGAAACTCCTCATCCCCGACCCGCTCCTCCCTGTTTTCCCCATGTTCCGTTCAGTGCTGGCAATGGTGTTCCTTTTTACCATTGTCCCCTGGCTGGCCCGCCTTACCCTGAGGACGCCCCTTCTTTTGGGTTTCGGCGTGTACCTTGCGGGCCAGACCCTCCTCATACTTACCCCCGTTTCGGGGATATTCCGGTATGTGCTGCTCTGCGTCTCCCTTTCCCTGGACGGCTTCGGTTCGGGCACGCTGGCCATGCTCGCCGAATCCCTTGTCGCCCTTCACGTTAATAAAGAAGAAAGGGCCCGCGTCATGTCCATACAGCACATGATCATCATGTTCGCAACTTCCCCTTTCGGCTGGATAGGGGGAATACTCTCCGGAATTTCCCGGAATCTTCCTTTTGTTCTTACGATCTGCATGCTTGTTCTGGGCATAGGCGTAACGGTGTTATACTATGGTCTTTATCCCGGTGAACTCCGGGTCGGCGGCTACGCTCATGAAGACGGCAAGGAGGCGGTATGAACAGGCGGGAAAAACAGAAAGCCGAAACTTTTGTAGACATCATGAGGTCCGCGGAAGAACTTTTTATGCGGCAGGGCTATGAAAAAACTTCCATGCAGGAGATCGCCGACAACTCGGGCCTTACCAAGGGCGCCCTGTACCACCATTTTGCCTCCAAGGAGGCCCTTCTGGAGCGTATGTGCGCCGACCATTACGGGGCCCTTCTCCGGGCCGTGCAGCCTGTGCTGGAATCCCGCGCTTCCCGCGAACCGCGGGATTCCTGTTTTAGCCGCCTGCGGCGCGTGCTTGAACTCTCCCGCGGCATGGGGATGAGCGCCGTTACCTTTGTTTCCGAATACCTCAAGGTAAGAAAAGACGAAAGCAGCCTTGTGCTTAAGGACAGGCTGCGGAAATATGACAGAAAATTTTATGTTGATCTCGTGGCTCCGCTCCTTAAAGAAGCGAAGGAAAAAAAGGAATGTGATTTTGCCGCATCCGCCGAAGTTCTGGCTGTTTTTATCCACCGCCTGGACAGGGGGGTGGACGAAGAGATACGCGGCGTTTTTGCGGAGCACAGCAGGGCGGAAGCCGAGAAGCTGATAATTGACATCATGAAAACCTATGTCTACTGCCTTTCCCGTATTCTCAATACCCAGCCCCAGGAAGTCTCGGTGCTGATAAGCCTTGAGGAAACCATGCACTTTTACGGCGAGGTATTGAGAAAATCGAAGAATTAGCGTCCGCCCGCAAAGCCGGCCGCTTTACGGGCGGACCGCGAGTGGACAAAACGGCGGCGGCCCGGTAAATTCAGTATATGAAAAATTATAAGAAACTAACACTTTTGGCCGTCCTTGGATTGGCGCTTGTGCCGCTTGCGGCCCAGGAACGCGTAACCGTTTACGGCATACGGGGGCCGTCGGGCCTTTCCATGATACGGCTTTTTGAATACCCCCCGCGGGTATCCGGTTTTGACATAAAAACCGAAGCCCTGGCCCAGGCCGATCTTGCCGCCGCGCGGTTCATTTCGGGCGAGGCGAAGATGGGGATGCTGCCCCCCAATGCGGCGGCGAAGATAGCGGCTTCCGGAAAAAGACTGCAGGCGGCCGCGGTAACCGGGCTGGGCATGCTGAGCCTCCTTTCTTCCGATCCGTCCGTGCGGCGCATTGAGGATCTCAGGGGAAAAACAGTCGAAGCGGCGGGGCAGGGCGCCACCCCCGATTATGTATTACGGAAGATACTTCTTTCAAAGGGTATAAATCCGGACAGGGATCTCAGAATAGGCTATTCCCTCGCCTATCCTGAGATCGCCCGGTCTTTAATCGCGGGCAGAATCGGCACGGCCCTCCTTCCCGAGCCTTTCGCAAGCATGGCGAGGGCGGGGAAGCCCGATCTGGCGGTCATAGGCGATATACAGGATGAATGGGCAAGGGCGGCGGGCGGTTCCGGCCGTAATTACCCCATGACCGTTTTTGTGGTAGACGCGGATTTCGCCGCCTCAAGGCCCCTTTTGATTAAGGCGATCCTCGCAAGCCTCAAGGAATCGGTGGAATGGGTGATCGCCAATCCCGCGGCCGCGGGGTCCCTCGCCGAAAAACACGATCTGGGGATCAGCGCGGAGATCGCCGCTCTTGCCGTTCCGCGGAGCAATTACGCCTACATCCCCGCGGAGGAAGCGCGTCCCGCCCTTGAAGCTCTGTTCAGGGCTTTCCTTGAATTTTCTCCTTCGTCAATAGGAGGCGTTCTTCCCTCCGATGCTTTTTATTACAGGTAACGCGCCCCTTGCAAACGCACGCGCGGCATAGGCCGGGGACGATCATGAAAAAACGTGTATCCATGCTTTGGAGCTTTTTGGGAATCCTGCTGCTCATGATTCTCTGGGAAGCGGCTTCCCTTGTTTTGAAAAGCGATCTTCTCCTTCCCGGACCCGTTCCCGTATCGGCCTGTTTTCTTACGCTCCTTGCAACGCCGCGTTTTCTTCTTTCGCTGGGAAGCAGCTTTTTCCGCGTGATCCTCGGTATTCTCATTTCGGCTCCGCTGGGCGCGGCCGCGGGCCTTGCCGCCGGACGGAGCAGGACCGCCGGGGAAATTCTCAAACCCCTTTTTCAGGTTATCTCCGCCACGCCTGTCATGTCGGTGATCCTTATTGCCTTCCTCTGGTTTGGACAGGAAAAAACGCCGGTGTTCACTTCCTTTCTTGTGATTTTTCCGGTCATGGCCGCCAATGCCGTCGAAGGAGTGAAGAACATAGATCCAAAACTTGAAGAACTCCTTGCGGTGTACGGCGTACAGGGAACGGCAAAGATACGGGCGCTGTACCTTCCCGGCCTTGCCCCCTTTATTCTTGGGGGCCTCCGCAGTTCCCTTTCGCTCTGCTGGAAGGTGGTGGTTGCCGCGGAGGTGCTGGTTCAGCCCCTGCGCGCCCTTGGGACGGGCATGCAGAACGCCAGGGCGCGGCTTGAAACCGCGGAACTTTTTGCGTGGACGGCGGGAACCGTATGCGCCGCGGCGTTTTCGCAGGGCCTTTTGAGCCTTGCGCTGCGGGCGTTTGGGAAACGGAGGAAGGAGGCGGCATGATCCGTGTTTCCCTTAAAAATATTTCCTTCGGCTTTGGTTCAAAAAGAATTTTTGAAAATTTTAATCTGGAACTTGGGGAAGAAAACCCCGTTGTGATCCTGGGGCCTTCGGGCTGCGGAAAGACGACGCTTCTAAAACTTATCGCCGGCCTTCTTGCCCCTGAAAAAGGCGAAGTGAGCGGCCCGTCCGCGGCTTTCGTTTTTCAGGAGCCGCGCCTCCTCCCCTGGAAAACCGTGCTTGCCAACGTCTCGCTTCCCCTTGAAAAAAATCTTGGAAAGGCGGAAGCGGAAGCGAGGGCGTTTCACTACCTCCGTTTCGTTTCGCTTGCGGACAGGGCCGGCGCATGGCCCGATGAACTTTCAGGGGGGCAGCGGCAGCGGGCGGGCATTGCCAGGGCCTTTGCGTACCCCGCGCCCCTTATCCTCATGGACGAGCCTTTCCAGTCGCTTGATATACCCCTGCGGAGGCGGCTTATGGATCTGACCCTGCGTCTTTTGGCGGAATCAGGCCGTACCCTTGCCGCGGTAACCCACGATCCCGCGGAAGCCGTGCACCTTGGAAAGCGCATCATCATTCTGGGAAGGCGCCCCAAAGGGATTGTTTTTGACGGGCGATACTCAGGCGATCCGGCTTTCCGTGCGGGACTTGAAGAAAAACTTGCCGCGGCGCTGGCCGGGGAAACGGAATAGCCTTTGGAGCTTTACTTTATTTTGAAGGCGACGGGGTAGCGGCAGCGTACGGAAACATTTTCGCCGTTTGCCTGCGCGGGGACGCAGCGGAGGCCGGTAAACGCCCGCACCGCGGCTTCGCCGAAGCCCCTGTCGGGCGGATCTTCCCGCATGATAACAATGTTCCGCACGAGGCCCGACCTGTCTATGAAAAGATCGAGTATCACCCGCCCCTCTACGCCGGAGCGCAGGGCTATGGGGGGGTACACAAGAAGGCTTGTTATAAGTTTTTCGTCGAACACGGGGCGGACCGAAACCTGGTGCATGGGGAGGTAAGCCTCTTCCGCGCTTTGAACGGCGCTCCGCACAAAACCTGCCGTATCGGGAATTTCTTCGGTTTCTATCATCGTTTCCGCTTCGGCGTCAAGGACCGAGGGAGGCGTTTCCCGTGTTTCCGGGGGCGGCTGCCGTTCTTCGGCCAGATCGGTCAGCTTCATAACCCGCGCCTCGCGGGGCGGCGGCGGCGAAGGCCGGGCGGTGAACACAATGGTAAAAATAAGGACGATGTGCAGCAAGGCGACAATGACAAAAAGCAAAAGACGGAGGCGCTTAAAATTCATCTTTTACCACAAAACTTACCACGCGGTACTGGAGAATTTGCAGTATCTCAAGAACGCCGGCTATTTTTTCATAAGGGGTGTTCCTGTCGGCGATGATATGAATACGCGTATCGGGGGCAGTCCTGTACAGGGCCGCCGTACTGTCTTCTACTTCCCTTCTACCGGCGGGAATCCCGTCAAGGTAGATTCCGCCTTCCCCGTCTATCCAGATTTCAAGGTTCTTTTCGGCGCTGGTTCTGAGCGCCGTTTTTGCCTCGGGGTATTCTATCTTTATTTCCCGCCGGTAATTTATCAGGGCGACCAGCATAATGAAGATCAAAAGGAGGAACGCGACGTCGGACATGGAATTAAGGGGTATAAAAAATTGTTTTCTGCGTTCTTTCAGGTTCACGGACTTTCCTTTTTCATCACAAAGGAAAAGGAATCCACTTTAAGGTCCTGGGCAAGTTCCACAAAGGAAACAACGCTCTGCCAGGGGGACAGGGGGTCTACGGTGAGGAGAAGGGCGAGGTTTGGATTGGCGCTTACCGCCGAGCGTATTTCCCGTTCGGCAAAAGATCGTTCCCGCTTTTCGTTTCCGAAAATTATGTTTCCCCCGCCGTCAAGTTCGAAGCGGAGCAGATCTTCGCGCCGTATAAGCCGCGCCGAATCCTTTGCCGGCAGCGATATAAGGAAGCCCTTGTTTACATTGAAGCCCGCAATCACGATAAAGTAGATGATAAGGAGGAACGCCATATCGCTCGCGGCGCTTGACTCGGTAAAAGTTCTTCTTTTTGGGCGCCTGAAGTTCATGCCGGCCCGTTTTCAAAACTGTCCATGACAAGGGCTATAAGGTCCGCCGACGTCTTTTCGGCCCGGGCCGCAAAGTTGTCTACAATGTGGGAAAAGATCGAATGGGCGGCCATGGCGATGATCGCGATGATAAGCCCGTAAACCGTGGTGATAAGGGCTTCGTAGATCCCGTTTGCGACGATTTGCGCGTTGACCTCCGTCGCTTCGGCTATCGATCGGAACGCCCCTATCATCCCCGAAACGGTTCCCAGGAAGCCGGTGAGCGGCGAAATGGAACCAAGGGCGGTAAGAAAGCTGA
>JAITJV010000185.1 GCA_031278755.1 Treponema sp.
TCCGTCCTGTTGGGATGTTCAAGCATGTACAATTCCAGTTCCGCGCCCAATTTGTTGTTTTCCCACCGGTAGGGCAAATATGCCGCCCGCACATAGGCCCCCAGCGGATTAAAGGGCCGCAGCAAAGTTATTTCGCGCCCCGTAGGGTTTCCCCGCGAGTCATGGTGAACGTTTACATAGTCCATTCCGTACAGGGGAATCATGGGGGACCAGCCCAGGGAAAGGGTAAATTCCCCCCTCGGAATATCGGTAACCGGAACCGAAGGATCTATTCCCCTTTTCAATGCGCTTTTAACTTCGGCGTATTCAGGCCATTTGCCGAACTGCCAGCCCATGCCTATGGCGGGCCGTATCATAAAGTGACTAACGGCCCGCATATACTGGAAATCGGCGCCCGCTTCGGCATAAAGGTTTTTCCACATAAAAAACTGTACGGAAGCGCCGAAATTCAGGAGCAGGGGAACAACGTCGTCGTCGTAACCCCCGGTATCGTAGTATGTATCGCCCCCTCCGACCCCGGCCCGCGCGTTAAACTGCCACCGTTCGGAGAAAACCCCCTGATACAACAGATCGACATGCGCGCCCGAAAATCCGTTAAAAATATCCCCGAAGTTTTTTACATCGATGGAATTGTCCACGAGGAAGTTCATATTTACTTCAAGGCCGAAATTGCCTATCCCTGTTTTTACGGGAAGCCAGCCCAGGCGCACGTATGTTCCCCGAAAATTGAACAGGTTTAACCTTTGCCGCTGCTGGGAAATGTAAGAGAGAGCGGGGTAAAAATATACATCATAGTCGATATTAAGCGGCACATAAACGGTAGTAAGTCCGCCGGAGGTATAAGTGGCGTTGCCATAATCAAACGCGGCTATCAGCGGGGAATATCCGAAAGAAACGGTAAAATCGTTGTTTTTTCTGAACCCGACCCGCACCTGTCCCAGCGTAGCCCACAGCCCGCCGGGGTTGCGGACAAATATATTGTATACGCCCCTTTTCAGCCTGTTCCGGCTAAAGTCAAGTTCCGCCCGGGTATGATCTTCGCTGACGGTTACCTGATCGGGAAGCAGGACGTTGTGGAGGCCCGCAAGCATTATAGACGACCAGTTATACTTCGCCCCCCGCCTTACCAGGGCGAATTCCGACTCGGGGTACAGGTCCCGGCCCGCAACGGTAATTCGGCCCGCGGGATCCGCCAACTCATAGTAGAGGCCGTAAAAAGGCTGATACGTTTCCACAACGGGCTCTTCGGCCGCGAGCACCTCAAAATCCTGCCAGCCGGACACGCCTTCAATAAGGTTCATTTTGTTATGTACGGTAACGCGGTAACGGTATGAACCGGCCTTAAGGGATACTGCAATCTGATTCCTTTCAGTATGTATGACGTCAAACGGGACAAAACCGCTTTCGGCAAGCCGTTCTATTTCCACATCGTAGCGCTGCGCAAACGGAACGGAAGGAAAGACTATAGTCTGGGAAATCTCAAATCCGTCGCGGGTTTTGGTCACCTGTGTACCGCTTTCCTGCGCGGGAAGTGAAAGCGGAACAATTAAAAGCGCAAGAATGAGCGCGCGCTTAACGGCTGCCATACAACACCCCCGGATCACTGGTCGGTATTATCCGCTCAACAGGATCTTCAGTTACGGTAAACCGCGTCGCCGTGCTTGGGTAATCTTCCCATCTTCGCTGTCCGTCGATTTCAAATACGTGCCATATATAATCGCCCGCCTCCAGGCGGCCGGGATTTACCAGCGTGTAAACGGAAAAGGCGGTATTTACGGGCTGGACAATTACTTCTCCATCCGCCCTGTAGAGGGCAAAACGGTATTCGCGCGCTTTGCCTTCCCATGAAAAATCTACCGTCGCCGTGTTGACGAGCTGGGTCCTTGAAAGAATATAGCCTTCGGACGGGAAATTCCCGAAAACCGTACCTGTGCCTGAAATGCGGGCCAAATCACGGACAGGCTGGACCGGCGGCGGGGGAGGCGGAGCCTCCTTCACGACCGGCGGCGGAGCTTCCTCCACAACCGGCGGCGGTAACGGCGGCGGAGGGGGAGCTTCTTCTACAACCGGCGGCGGTAACGGCGGCGGAACGAAAACAACAGGTATGCTCTTCTCCGCGGCCGTAAGGGTAAAGCGCGTCTCCGCGGAAACTCCGGTAATCCGGGCGGACCTGGCCGATTCGGGATTAAAGCCCCGGACGCTGACAATATAATTCCCCGGATCCAGCGAAGAAGTGGGGATGCTTGCCGAATTGCCTTTTATGATCCGTTCGTCAACAGGATGATTATCCGCGTCATACACATTAACCTGGTATGAATTAAACCGCAGGTCGTTCCATCTTATCTCAAACCGGCCGCCCCGGCTTATTGATTCCGCACCGCCGGTAATTTCGGGAGCTTCGGAATCGGAAACAAGATTGAAACTCCTTGGAGCCGAACTTAACTCTCCGGCGCTTATGCGCCAGTACCATGTTCCGGGACCCGGCCCTGAAGAAACAACATGGGAACTCCGGCCTGGTTCCACGGGATCGTTGAGCGCAAGGATGGAAAAATCGCTTTGGGAAGAAACCTGGAAATATTGTTGAAGAAGTATATTGGATTTCCAGGAAAAACGAAATCCTTCCAATTCACTTTCGGCGACGGAATAATTATCCGGGGGGAAGACGGCCTGCTGTCCGCCGACGTTTTCAACGGTAAACAAACTGACCGTCGAGGGAGGGCTTTTAATTCCGTTGTTTTCCGCCGTAACGCGCCAGTAATAGGTTCGGCCGCTCTGCAGAACAGAAGGGGAAAGGATATGGAAATTGGTTTTCACGTCCCGGCTGACCAGGGGATTCGCCATCTCCTGATTGTCCGCTATTTCCACAGTCCAGGAAGTTACATCGGGATCGTATTTCCAGACCAGGCGGGGGCTTTCAAGGTTCATAATTCCGTTCCGGGCCGGAAAGTTCAGCGCCGGCGCGGCCGGGGCGGACTCCCCCCTGGCGGCGGAGAATTCCCGGATTTCCGATGAAAAGGCGGCGTCCCCGGCTTGTTCAGCAAAAACCGGCGTAACCCGCCAGTACCAGCGGCCGCTTTCCAGCCCGCCCTGAACTACCGAAGCGCCCTGTACCCGCCGGGACACCGCGGGATTGGCCATGTCCTCTTCCGCCGAAATTTCAAGAAGATAGCCGGCGGCGTCTTCCGTAAAAGACCATGAAAAAGGAATGTTGATTTCGCCGGGAAAGGTAAATTCTTCCCCCGCCGAAGGGCTCAGGGCGGCTGCAGGCCCTGATTGAAGAATTTCAATTCTGCCTGTGGGGTACATCCCGCCTGCCGGTTCCGCGCTTCCCCCGGCCGACGGATAGGCCCGCCACCAGTAATTCCCGCTTTCAAGGGGAATGGAAACCGAAGAAACGCCGCTTAGGTCCCTTGATTCGACGATACGTTTGAATTCCCTGTCTTCGGCCGTTTCAACGATCACGCGGGTGTCGGAGCTGAAATTGGCGGTATTCCAGGTAAAATCAACGGAATGCGCCCCTCCCGCCGAAACGATGCGGCGGGCAAAAGTTCCCGGGGATCTTACGGCGATTACCGGGCCTGTATCGGGCGTTCCGTTGCTTTGAAAGGCGCGGATGTCTCCCTGCCGTAATTCTTCGCCGTCAAGGCGGGCCTGGCCTTGAAGCACCGAAAAGCCGAAGCCTTCCGCGCTTCCGTTCACCCGGGCCTGGCCGCCTTCTTCCAGTTCGATGGCGGAAACCCCGTTGGAAACGACGACGCCGCGGGATCCCGAACTGACCGCGATATTGCCTCCGAAGAAATCAATATAGGATCCGGTCTTTTCGTCATAAAAAACCTGTATGAGGGTATTTTCGGACAGATCCACGGAAGTTACATTGTCCCGGTAGGTAATAACGGCCTCCGACATTTCGGCGGTGCGTATCGTATCGCCGTTGTATACCGGCGATTCCCGCTTTAAACGATCCCAGATAATACGGTCGTTGAATTTCCGGTGGGCCGTCCGGTATTTGAAGACAATAGACCCCACCGGTTCTTCGTTAAGCTTGACCAGGGTGCGGTTATACTCC
>JAITJV010000199.1 GCA_031278755.1 Treponema sp.
TGAGTTCTTCCCGCCTGAGTTCGTCAAGGCCTACCGTAATGGGGAGCCTCCCTATGAATTCGGGGATCATCCCGAAGTGTATAAGGTCGTCCGGATGAAGCTGATCGAAAAGCTCACGCAGGTTTTTTTCACCGCGTTCGACGGCGTCCGATCCGAATCCCATGGGATGCTGAACCACGCGCTGTTCTATGAATTTATCAAGCCCGACAAAAGCCCCTCCGCAGATAAAAAGGATATCCGTGGTGTTGATCCGTATCATTTCCTGATTGGGATGCTTCCTGCCGCCCTGGGGCGGAACAGACGCGACGGTTCCTTCTATGATTTTAAGAAGGGCCTGCTGGACGCCTTCGCCCGATACATCGCGGGTGATTGAGACATTTTCACCCTTGCGGGCTATCTTGTCGATTTCGTCAATATACACAATGCCCCGTTCGGCCGCGGCTATATTTCCCCCTGCGCTCTGTATAAGTTTGAGGAGTATATTCTCCACGTCTTCGCCCACATAGCCCGCTTCGGTGAGGGTGGTTGCGTCAACAATGGCAAAAGGAACCTTGAGCTTGCGGGCAAGGGTTTTTGCAAGAAGAGTCTTCCCCGTTCCCGTAGGGCCTATAAGGAGGACGTTTGATTTTTCAATTTCGACGTCTTCGGGATCTTTCGCGGGATTGGCTATGCGCTTGTAGTGGTTGTACACCGCCACGGAAAGGGCCTTTTTCGCGTGGTCCTGCCCTATGATAAAAAGATCCAGATAGGCCTTTATTTCTTTTGGAGTGGGAATATCTCCGGTAAACTGGCTTGAAAGTTCATGTTCCTCATCCAGGAGAATTTTCCGGCAGACTTCGACGCATTCGTCGCAGATGAATACATCGTTCGGCCCCGCAATAAGGCGGCGGGCCATGTCGGCGCTTTTGCCGCAGAAGGAGCATGAGCGTTCAAATCCGTTTGAACTGTTACGCAAACGCGCCATGTTTTTCCCTCACTAAAATTGAATCGACGACGCCGTATTCAACGGCGTCGGAGGCGGACATATAAAAATCCCGTTCCATATCCGCGGCTATACGCTCCGTATCTTTGCCTGAGTGTTTCGCAAAATAATTAATGGTAAGTTTTTTCAGCCTGATTATTTCCCGCGACTGTATGCCTATGTCCCGCGCCTGACCCTGCGCGCCGCCCCAGGGCTGGTGAATAAGAACGCGCGAAGAAGGAAGGACCATGCGTTTTCCGGCGGCTCCCGCGGTGAGTATGAGGGCGGCCATGCTGGCCGCCTGTCCCAGGCAGATCGTCTGCACGTCCGACTTTACATACTGCATGGTGTCATAGATTGCAAGGCCCGCGGTAACGCTGCCCCCGGGTGAATTGATGTACAGATTGATGTCTTTTTCCGTGTCCTGTCCGTCAAGGAAAAGGAGCTGCGCCACGACAAGATCCGCGGTAAGATCGTTTATTTCCCCGTCTATAAAAACGATGCGGTCTTTTAAAAGCCGCGAGTATATATCGTATGATCGTTCGCCTGTTCCGCTCTGTTCGATGACATAAGGAACCAGATTGTTCATCTTTTCATTCATAGGTAAAATCTAACCATTAATCCTCATGAGGTCCAGGTAATTTTCCCGTTTACCTGGTTTTATTTTATTTTCCGCCAATAGAAGGTCGAACAGCTTCCTTTCCCTGATTTCTTCCTTGAGGTATTCCGTCATGGAATTATCCTTATAATATTTTTTGATTTCTTCAACGGCCGTTTCCCCCCCCTCCGCCATGTTTTCAAATTCCTTTTCAAGTTCTTCATCCGAAACGGCAAGCGAAAGATCCTCCATCAGCGTTTCCACTATAAGCCTTGAATGAAGGGCCTTTACCGCTTCGGGGCGCCATTCGTTTTGTATTTCTTCGGCGGTTTTGCCGTCCTTTTCCATCATTTTGATGATTTCCTCAACCGGGGCGTTAAAGCGGCGCGCCAGGCTGCGCCACCGGGATTCAAGTTCTATGCGTATCATGGATTCAGGTATGTCAACGGGGGTGTTTTCAACAAGCTTTTCAAGCAGCCGGGAAATCCTGACGTCCCTGAGCCGCTTTTCAAGATTTTTTTCAAGGCGGGAACGTATGCTGTTTTTAAGATCGTCAAGGGTCTTGTATTTTTCATCCACATCCTGGGCAAAATCATCATCCAGATCGGGAAGCTTTTTTTCCTTAAGGGCGGTAAGCGTCACCCTGAGCTTTTTGGTTTTCCCGGCAAGTTCAGGATCGGAAAAATCAGCGGGAAAGGTCTTTTCAAAATCCTTTGTTTCGCCCTTTTTCATACCGGCAACTTCATCATCGAATTTATAGATATTATATCCGGAACCGAGGGTAAAAACAAAATCCTGCCTTTCGGCGCCCGGAACCGCGTTTCCCCCCTCGTCCCTTTCGCAGTAGTTGACGGTAACGACGTTGTCCTTTTCGGCCGCCGCTTCATCGTCGCGATCAAGGACTATGGAATTCCGCTCCCGTATCTGTTCAAGTTCCCGGTTTATGTCTTCGCCGGTAAGTTCCGCGACGGGGGCTTCGATTTCGATGTCTTTATATTTTCCGACTGAAACTTTGGGCAGTACGTCGTACACCACCGAAAAGGTAAGGTCCTTGCCGGCGTCGAATTTGGGATCTTCCTCCACGCGGGGGGTGGAGTAGGGGAGGGGCCTGTCTTCCCGGGCAAAGCCCTCGTCGTCAAAAACCTGGGTAAGCGCTCCTTCAATGGTGCGCTCCAGCGCCTCCCCCTTGAGGGCGTCTCCGAATTTACGGACAAGAATCTCGCGGGGCGCCTTCCCCTTGCGGAACCCCGGTATCTGTATGCTTTTTGAGTAATCTTTGAGGAGGTTGTCATAACTGGAACCGACGTCGTCTTTTCCGACCGTAAGGGTCAATTTGACGCTGGAATGCTCAAGGCGGGTAATTTCTTTGGATACGGTCACACATTTCCTCTTTATTACTGAATTGCGGGAGCCTCCGGGCCGGGCTTCTCTCTTACCTTGTGCGAGAGAAGGGATTTGAACCCTTATGCCGGAGGCACCAGATCCTAAGTCTGGCGTGTCTGCCAATTTCACCACTCTCGCGTTTTTACCTGTTTTTATAGGGAAGCGGAGCGTAAAATGGTCCTCTGGAAGGGCTATCCCGCTTTCTTTATGATCTTAGCCTTTTTTGTATGCCTGGTCAAGGGCTCTTGAACGGCGCGGGGGGCGGAGGCGCGGCTTCCGCGCCGGTCAGAATTTCACGCCCGCGCCGACAAAGGGATGCAGAAACGCGGGGTTGGTTTTGTCCGCGGAAAAAAGGTACTGAAAATCAGCGCCCGCCGCGGTAAAAAAGGTTTTCTGAAACTGCCATATCACCGAAAACCCCGCGTCCAGGGAAGGGTAGAGAACGTTTACCCCGGAGACGGAATTCTGTTTTTTGAAGCCGAGAATCGAAGCCAGGCCCCCGCCTCCGGAAAGCATCAAAGCCAGACGCCTGTCGGCAAGCCACATTTGGGCGGCGGCGTTAAGCCTGAGATCGGCAAAGTGTCCGGCCGCCCTGTACACGGCGCCCCGGGAAGTATAACTGGACCGGAGGTAATTCCAGCCGGCTTTCGTTTCAAAGCCGAACGAGAAATTGTTTACTTCAAAAGGCATGATCCCGAAACGGAGATAAACACCGGCGGGATAAAAAGCGCTTTCAAGTATATCGTTTATCTGGCCTGAAAGGGGGAGCATCGGTTTATAACCCGCGGAAAAATAATAGTTCAGGGAAAGCCGCCGGGGCGGCACCGTGAGGGGCCCCAAATATCCGGAAAGCCCTCCGGGGTTTTCAAGGATCACATCGTAGACGCCCGCGGCGGGCGGGGAGGCAAAAACCGCCCGGCCTTTTTCCCCTCCCGGTTCAGGGATAAAGACGCCGGTTTCTTCCCTGCCGTTTGCCCTGTTCCGAAGCGTGACGCGGGATCCTTCCGCAAAGCCGCGGCCGGAAAGGGCAAGGGACGCCGGTTCGCCGGGGCGCAGGACGTCGGGATTGACGGCGTATAGTTCCGGCTGCAGCGCGGGAAGCACTTCAAGGTTTATCCAGGGGGGATCCCCCGCGGGCCTGTCAAAGAGATCATAGGCCTGAATGCGGACACGGTACGAACCGTGCGGCAGGGATACGTCAAGATAATCGGCTTCGGCGCTTTCCCGCAGAATTTCCCGGAAGCCCCCGTCAGGAAGGCGTTCTTCCACGCGCACTTCATAGCGGGACGCATATTCCTCCGGATACCATGAAATCCGCTGTATAAAACGCGCCGTTCCGGAACTTGTGTCAATAACATAGGATTTTTTTTCCTGTGCGGAAAGGGCCGCCGGCAGCAGGAGAACGAGGACAAGGAAGAATCTATTGACCATAGAAAACTCCCGTGTCCCTGACGCGGGGATTCCCCGGCGCGGGAACATCCACGGTAAAACGGCTTTCACCGGGATTTCCGCGCAGCACAATACGATCCCCTTCCCGGCGCACCGCTTCAACCCGCCAGATAAAAGAGCCGTTCTCAAGCAGCCTGATATCCTCTACGGAGCAGGAATTCCGCGCGGTCTCGGAACTGATTATTTGCCGCGTTCTTCCGGCGCTTTCTTTCAGAAGGGTAAAAATATACGACGTCGCGCCTGAAACCTCCTCCCAGCTAAAGTCAAGGCGGCGGCTCCGCCTGAGATGTCCGGGACCCAGCACAAAACGGTTTGCGGGGTTCATTTTCCGGGGCGGGGGGAGAAGGGACGGTTCTTTTACCGCCGCCTGTTCAGGTTCAGCTTTCGGCTCAGGCTCAGGTTTCGGTTCAGGCTCCGCTTTCGGTTCAGGCTCCGCTTCAACAACCGTTTCTTCCCGGATACGGGTTTCAGGCCGTTCCCCCGGAACAATGGTGAAATACGACGCGGAAGCGGGAAGAGCGGCGCCGGGAAAATTTTCCCATACCCGCCAGTACCAGCTTCCTTCCCCAAGGCTGCACACAAGGGATGTACCGTCCTCGGTGTTTACGGACAGATGCGGTTCCGTAAAATCAGGATTGTCCGCTATTTCAAAAATAAAATTTCCGCTGTCGGGAATACTTCGGGAACGGGGCGCCCTTTCCCAGATAAAACGCAGTTCCGTACTGTCCGATTCACCCAGGTAAAACGTGAATCCTTCGGCGGGGCTTATAAGCCCGGGCTTTAGTAAAGGAAGGACGATGATTCTTTCCGCCCGGACGCCCGGAGCGGTATTTTCGGGGTATACCCGCCACCAGTATACCCCGGGGGCCAGATTTACGGAAAACGCGTCCTCCCGGGTGATCTGTATCTTTTCCATGCGGTCAAAATGAAAACGCCTGTCCAGCGCAAGATCAAACCGTGAAGCGCCGGAATAATTGTTTCGGGACCAGACAAAATCTACCGCCGCCGTTCCGCTTCCCGCCAGGAAGTACGTATCATGCCGGGGCGAAACGGGCAAAGCCATGGGTTCCCGGGAAAGGGTGGAAAATATTTCACCGGCGGAAAGATTTTCTCCGTCGCCGGCCGTGACGGTCCCTTCGAGCACCTGCATGGTAAAGGCGCCGGATTCGTCCGCCGACGCGTATACAACCGTGTTCGGCCCCATCTCCATGCGGTTTTCTCCCGATACCAGGATGCGTATGGTTTCAGGCCCCGCTTCGCCTACCGCAATGGAAAGATCCCCTCCCGAAAGGTCTACGATGTTTTTTCCGTTTTCGGTCCGTATCTGTATCAGGGTGTTTTCCGCAAGGTCGATATCGGGGCCGTGTACAAAGTGTATGGTGGCTTCGGAAAGTTCAGCGGTGCGTATATAATCGTCCCCGTACACCGGGGCGCCCTGGGAAAGCCTGGTCCAGAGCACCCGGTCAGAAAAACGCCGCTGGGCGACCTGCCGCTTGTATGTAATGGTTCCCAATGG
>JAITJV010000213.1 GCA_031278755.1 Treponema sp.
TATTCGGAAAACGCCGAATACGCCAAAAGGTCCCTCGATCTTAACCTGTACTTTTCCTTTGCGGGAAACCTGACCTACCGGAACGCCCGGAATCTGCACGAAACCGTCGGAGTGCTGCCCGTAGACCGCATCCTCATTGAATCGGAAAGCCCGTTCATGGTACCTGCCGACTACCGCGGCAAGCGTAACATGCCGAAGTACCTTCCGTTGACGGCGTCCTTTCTGGCCGACATGCTGGAAATGGATCTGGAAGAACTCGCGGCCCAGCTCTGGGAAAACTCGAATAAATTTTTTGCCCTGGACCCGGAGACCTGAAAGAAGTTACTCCGCGCCGGCAAGTTTCTTCTTGACTTCTTCGAGCCGTTTTGAAAGTGAATCTATGGTCCGCTCCAGCCTGAGTTTTTCCTTCTCAAGCCGGAGCACCGGATCTTCATCCTCCGCTTTTGATCGGAGCGCCATCTTTACCGTGTCGGGGCTTTTGCCCTTGAGCAGTAATTTTTCCGCAGCTTCCCTGTCGTCTTCGTTTTTTATTCCGGCAAGGAAGCGCATATTGTCGGCCCCCACCGCGGGATCAAGATCGTACTCGTGCATCTTTATCGCCATGTTTGCGGCAGTACGCGGTATGCAGAGCACTCTGTCAACATAGTCCTCAAAGCGGACGCCGAGGCCGGCGCAGAGATTGTGGGCCTTGAGAAGCTCTCTGCCCATTTCTTTGACGATGGCGCCGTTTTCCAAAAGGAATTTTTTCCGTATGACTTCGGTTAACTCGGCAAGTTCAGGCGACCCCTGAAACACATCGCTGTAAATTTTTTTCGCTTCGGCCTTTTCCAGAAGCGCGTGAAAGATTGCCCAGAATTCCGACGTATGCGCCCGCGGGGAAAGCGTGCCGCCCCGTGAGCACGCGTGCAGATGATGGGCGTATTCATGTATGGCTGTGTAAAGGAGCAGGTTTTCGTTCTGTTTTCCCTGAGCGGTAAAATTCCTGTTGTGTATAATGATCTCGCGGCTGTCGGGCTTATAAAGCCCGTTTACTTTCCTGCTTTCTTTGCCGGAAAAAACAAGTGAAAATTCCAGCGGCGCGTCTTCTATGGCAAGCAGTTTTGCCTTTACCTGATCCTGATTCATAAAACCCTGTTGATTCTCTCACATCGCTCCGATTTTTTCCATCGCCAATACCGCCGCGGCGACACAGGCCGTTTCGGTCCGCAGGGCCCGTTCCCCCAAAGACAGCCGGAGGAAGCCTGAGTCCTCAAGCAGTTTGCGTTCGCGGTCGGACCAGCCCCGCTCAGGCCCTATCGCCAGCACTACCGGCCGCTTTGTGGGGGTAAGGCGCGACACGGCCCCTTCAGGCCGTACATTGTCTGCGGCTATGAGGAGGGGAACGGTACGGGGACCCGGAGCGCCCGGATGAGCGATCCTGTCCGGAGCGTTCCGTCCGCCGTCATTGTCCCAGGGCCGCCCGGCAAGCCATTCATCAAATGAAACAAAAACGGAAAACAGCGGAACGGTAGTGTCGCGGGACTGAGCCGCGCCTTCAACAAGAGCCGCCCTGGCGCCTCCGTCTTTAAGGAGATTTGTATCGCGGTAGCTTTTTTCGCCGAGATCCGCGCCGAAAAGATCAATGGCGCAGACGCCAAGGCTTGAAAGATCCCGAAGGAGCCTCCGCAGTTGAATGGGCCGCGGAAAGCCGACAGCGGCGCGCACAGGCAGCCTTTCCGGCGCAGGTTCGTCAATACGCAGGGAAAACCGCACCGATCCGTCAAGGTTTATTTTTTCGATGCGCCCCTTGCCCCGGCCGCCTCCCAGAATTCCCGCGTCAAAATTTTCCCCGGCCTTTTTATGCAGAACCTTGATAAGATGAACCGTCCGTTCATCCCGCCGCGGAAGGGCCTTCCCCAGTTCGTGTTCCTCAATCAGGATAAGGTTCATGCTACCGTTTTATACCATAAACGGCTCTGTGTGAAGCAGAAAAAATCCCCGGCCGGGACTATTCAATAAGCGCGTCAAGATCTATTTCACCTGCCGCACAGGGAACGGTGATGCCCCAGTTTTCAAGGATCCCGGGGTGTATTTCGCCGAATACGCCTGCGGGTTTTCCCCTGAAAATAACGGCCGCCGCCCGCCCCGGAATAAAGCGGGAATCGCCGGATTCTTCCGTTTCGTATTCGCGCGAGAGATAATAGAAAAGCGTTTGAAGCTGCCCCGCCGCGGCGTTAAAACCTGTGTCCCTGTCGGCATGGAGAAAACCGAGGTACTGCCGCGTCAGCGTCCCGTAATTCTCGGATACGCTGCGGCGGACAATTTTTCCCGTTTCAAAAATCCGGTGCGGATATGCGGCGTGGCCCGAAACGGATTCGCTTGCCAGAAGGGACGCCAGAACCGAATCCCGCACGTATTCGTAATTTTCGGTCATGGGGTTGGAAATGCGGATGATATGCTCCCCGTTCCCGCGCATGTTTTCAACAAGATCTTTCCACGAACCCAAATAGTTGTAGATCATCTCCTGATAGCCAAGGCCCGCCATGACGCCCTTGACCCTGCGGCTGAAAAGGGTGATGGGGGTAAGCCGGCCGACGGTAAAATCCCTCGGGCGCACAGGCTTAAAGGTTGAAAGCCCGCGGCCTGTCATTATATCTTCCATTACATCGGCGGCGTGGAGAAAGTCATTTCTGTATTCGGGGGGAAACGCCAGCACGCCGTCGGTTTCTTCGGCGCTTTCCCGTTCCGCGGAGCGGGCCTTTTCGGCCCTTACGCCCATTCTTGCGAGGGCCGCCGTACATTGCCCCTGATCCATCTTTTCACCAAGAAATTTTTCCACCCGCGCAAGGGAGCAAAATACGGGCTCCTGGAAGTAATAGGGAGTAACGCAGGTTTTGCCGAACGAAGTTTCGTACTCATAGGCAATTTCCACAGGCTCTATGGTAAAACCATTATCGGCAAGATCGCACGCCACGATGGACGCAGCCAGCGTGACAGATGCCTGATCGGTTCCGGTGAGCTCAACGAAAAGATCGCGGTCCCCCACCTGCACCGCCCCAAGGTCCGCGGAATTGATGATGGGCGGATAAGAGAGGACGGCGCCTGTTGAATCGGTAAGCAGCGGATGAAGGGGCTCGTGTTCCTGAATAAAGGCGTATTCTTTTCCCTTTGGATGGTACTTGAGTATATCGCGGAGGCTAAGGGGCGTTTCCCACTGGAGAGGCACAAAGGAAACCGAATCGGGATCAACCGCCTTATAGATGATGGGCCACTTGATGACGGCGGTGCGGTACAGTCCCATGGAAATGGTGCGCCGCTTGCGGCCGAAATTCCAGGCAAGTTTTTCCTGTGTCTGGATCATGTCCCTCAGCATAGGATCGGAAACCGCCTTGCCCGACGCCACAAACCCCACAAGGAAAGGCCGCACCTGTTTGACGCTTTTTTCCACCAACACCCGGTATGTGGTTTTCTGAAGTTTTCCCGGTGAGGAAAAAAAGGGATAGGAAGGAATTCCCCCGCCGTTGTAGATATTAAGCTGCCTGGCGCATCCGGCAGTGCCCCAGAGATCAGGCCTGTTGGTATCGTTGAGTTCTATCTTAAGAATACGCTCCGAAACGGGAAGACTTTTATCGCTGTCCTCGTCAAGCTCCGCCTTTGCGCAGGTCAGGGCTTCCTCGAATTCCTCCCTGGTTTTCCAGCGGCTTTTCCCGTCCGTAGAGCCCGCGAGGGCATAAAAAACTTCTTCGTTTACTTCGATCTTTGGCATAAAGCAATGATACACGGAAAAAAGGATTTTTGGCAATACGGATTCAAAACGCGCCCGGATCCGGCGGAGGCTCATTTCCGGGAAAAGGATCCGTATGCATTGACAAATTTATCCTGAAATGTTAATATACCGTTAGAAGCCAGAAGTGCAAACGGTACTTCATCCTTTTTAACAGGACTTCCCGGTTCAACACAGAAACGGTACTCCAATTCTCTTTTGGAGGTGGTAATGAAAAAGCCATCGGTAAATCCGTTGTATCAATCCCCTGATTTTTGGCTGGAGCAATTGCAGTTTTCCCATAATTTCAAACAGTGGCTCAAACCACTGTTTAATAAAGAGTCCCTGTCGGATAGGGAATTCTTCAGACTGGAAGAACGGCTTCACTTTCTTCGGAATAGACCCGAGTATTTTAAAAAACTCCTTTTTTTGTACGGCAATCCGGAAAAAACACCGCTTTTTGACGCCGAAGCCCTGGACCGCGAGAAGACAAAGACAATTTCAAATCTGTTTCAGAATTGGAGCGGGGTTTTTCATGAGGATGTTATTGAAATTCTGGATCAGGTAAAGAAACATGCCGCGGTCAACAAGACCTTTCGGAAAGAATACGCAAAAACAAAACGAAACAATAAAAAAAATTTCCCCATTCAAAAAAGAACGGAAACATACCTGAACGGAAAATATCCCCTTGAACTTATAGCCGAATTTGAAGGAATTCCCGTTTCCATGTTAAAGCGCGATCTGCTTCCTTTCCTGTTTTGGGGCGTGAATGTATATACGGCAATTCATAAATTGAAATACGGAGAACCGGAAGAGAAAAACTGCGCCGGGATTCCTCGGTGGAAAGACGGGAATAAGGCGTTTTTGCCTTTTTTGGGATACGCGGTAAAAGCAAAAGATCTTGACGTGCCGGAGAAAATATTTGAAGAAGTAAATCTCCGCGAGACAATTAATATCCTTGCCGATATTTTTTATAAGCAGGATTATGGGGAAAACTGGCTTGCCGCGGCGATCGCGGATGATTTTTATAAAGAAAATTCAGGCGGCCATGAATTCCGGAATTATATTGAAAACAACAACCCCGGCGAGAAAGAACGGGCCTGGCTTTTTCTTGAGTTCATTGGGGGAAAAATCAACAACTCCGCCGCAAGCAGCGGGGCATTAAACCCCTCGCTAACAATCAACCATGATACTTCCGGCGGCAGTCTCGCGGCAATTCAATCCTTTTTTCCAAATCTTTGCAATTTGCCGGCAGCAGGACAATCCCCTGCCGGTTATCTTGATTATTTGTCCGGGACGGCAAACAAAAAGACATTCGGTAAATTTATAAAAACGATGGCGAAAAAGGCCGCTTCATTCCCTGTGAATGATTTTCTGGATTCCGGGTGTTTCAGTAATTATTCAGCCGGAGGAATCAATGCCTATGTAACAGATTTCCTGCGGGAATATTTAAAAAATATAAAACCGGGGGATGATGAAACAATCCTCATAGGCCGCTATCTTTATAATGTTATAGACAATCAGGGCGGCAGGATGTCCGGACAGGCTGAAAATGTTCTCTATACGTGCGGCTTTTGGAATATCTGTGCACATTATATGGACAATACCGGTTTTATTCTTCGCATGCTTGCGGTGCCCGGCAGTTTTAGCGGTGAACATTATTCAAAATATGACTGGATAAAACAGGTTTTTATAACGTGGTTTTCAGGAAAGCATGGGGCGGCGGAAAACGATCCCGTGTGGCGCCATTATGATGCCGAAAGTGTTTCAGGAAAAGCTGTTTCGGTTATTGAAACACTGCTTTCGGCCGGAACAATATACTGCGAGCCTGATATCACCGAATACATTTGGGGCTTGATAAAAGAACAGGACGGGGCAAATCATATCAAAAATATTTTTTTGCCCGCCGGATATTTCGCAAGAACCAACAAAAAGCCGGAAAGGGACATTTCGTTATTAAATACCGGCAATTTAGATGTCCGGATAAAAAACGAACTCAACGTAATGATGTATTTGAAGAATCATGAAAAATTTGATTTTATTGATTTTTCATTGAGTCACGCCGCCATCCGGGATATTGAAATGTTTCCCGAAATTGTTTTTACCCTGAACAAGACAAATTTCGCCGAACTGGCTCTGCTGTTTTTGAAAAAGAACGGAAAAAGTTTCGCGGAAGTCCGGGAAATATGCCGTATTACAGGCAGGCATTCACTGTTTTTAAACGGTTTGGCCTCCGTTCCTTCCGTTTCTCTGGAATCATATTTTGAATTTTTCGCGGACAGAGTTCTTAATGAAAACGAAGGGGAATTTGCCGGACTCTTTACATTTCTTGAAGTTTATTCTTTTTTACGGGAAAAAATAAATTCCTGGCTTGAAGAGAAGGCTCCGGAAACCGCAAAGATTATTGACCGCTGCAAAAGACATTTGGCGTTGCTGCGCAAGGGCGAGAGCCTGGACATCAATCCGGAAGAAAGAAATTATTTCACCGCGGCGGCGTGTCTGGCGGCCTGTCTTGTTTCTGAAACCGGTGATTACTGGAAAGGCGTTAAACCTTTGTTGCTGGCCTTTAGAAAATCACGGAAGGTTTTGTTAAATGAAAATTTGTATCCCCTAAACACTGCCCGGGAAAATATTGCCGATTGCATATACGGATTATTATCCGGACAGGGAAACGATGCAAAGTCAAGAAAACTCAGACAGGATATGGCGAATGAATTTTGTGATTATCTCAAACCGCTGCCGGACAAAGGCGGCGGAGATCGTGAGGACAGGCGGAATAATTACAGCAAAATTGAACAAAATCTTGAAGGTTTCGA
>JAITJV010000123.1 GCA_031278755.1 Treponema sp.
AGCCCTGATTGTGACGCGGAAGCCGTTCCTCAAGGCGGCGGAACGGTTCCACGCGGTTACGCAGCTAAGGCGTAATCGTAACTGTCGTTGTTGGCAGTTAAAGTTTTGCCGAATCAGGAGATCGGCGCTCCACCTGCAGTCTGTACCCCGAACCGCACCAGTCGAAACCGGTGCACCCCCGGATACTTAAGGATTCCCCGGAAGTTCCCCGGCCGGAATCTGTCCATAAAGCCGGTTACTTTGTGGACAGACATTAACTATAATTCAGGAAAAGATCCCTTGTCAATGACATGAGCCGCGGGGCCGAAAAGCCAAAAAAATATTTTTTTCCTTGATATTTCCTCTTTTACAGGATAGGGTAGAGGTATGTGTCTCTTGTCCACTCAAAAGCAAAGCGGGTCCTGATGCTGAACGAAGAAGAAGAGCGGCTGATTGAAGATATTGAAGCCTGGCTTGAAACGCATTTTCCTGAAGACTTACTGATTGCAAGAAAACAGCTTGACTGCCTCCATTCTCTTGGTAATGCGGTTTTGCTTTACCCTTCGGTTCGTGAGACGCAGTTTCTCAGGGGCGTGATCCGGAATGAAGACAAACTTATCGAATCCCTCTTTGCGTTTTCTTCCGGTTCCCATCTGCTCCACGTCCCCACAAAGGTAGTGGCAATGCGGAGTTTTCTTGTAGCCAAATTCCACGCTTTTTCCCTCCTTTCCATTTTATGCCGGGAGGAGGAAAAATATTTTGCCGTACTGAGAAGCATTGTCTTTTCCGTGGTTTGTACCCTGATGGCCGATGAAGTGTACATCTCCTGCCTTGAAGATCCTGTTTTTCCGAAGGAAATCAAGACGAACCTTGCGGACGATCTTATCTCATTGTGGGACAGCGGAACCGATCCCCGGGCCATACGGCATCTTTCGGCCCTTAAGGCCCTCTGGACCGCCCGCGACGGCGCGCCGCCCAGTTTTGGGACCATGAACGGCTCAAGCGAATTGATCCGCATAACCATGGACATGGGCGATGACTGGCATAGCTTTCTTATTGCCGAATCCGGCAGTGAGGAATGCAAGTGGGCCCTTGAGGAATTTCTTTTCGGTCTTTCTTACGAAGAAATACAGGAAGTTCGTTCCCGGCTCATACGTTTCGGCATTTCCGCCATAGACGGGAATGAGCTGCGCTCTTACCTCGGTTCCAGGCCGGCCTTCTCCATGGTAAAAGACGCCGAGCCCAGGGACATCTACGATTTTTTTGTGGACAGGAGAGACGCCGCGCTTTTCCGAAAAAAAACCAACGCTCCCGGCCCCCGGCATACCCTGGAAGAACTCTACCTCAAATACCGCATTCTTCTGGAACGGAAATAACCCTGATTACGGCAGGGTCAGAGGCGGTTTTTTGACCGCCACTTCCCTGCTGTCTGAGTATACAATTTCTTTTGCTTTTTCCTGATCGGCGCTGTGCGCCTCCGCGGGAACGCCGTCCGCGGACAAAGCAGGGACGGCGGGGCGCGCGTCCGGCGTTGCGGCCGCAGGCGCCCCGGCGGGCGCCTTTGGAGCCGGCGGTTCCTTTGGGGGTTGAGGAGGCGGGGCGGGGCTGTTGACCGGAAGGCCGGGCAGCGCTTTTTCCAGATTCCCGGTTTCTTCAAGGTTTGAAAGGAAAAGATTCCAGGCGCCCCTGACTTTTTCCAGTATTTCCTCGATCCCCGAGTGAATTTCTTTGATCCCCGTTCCTGTTTTACCGCTGAGGGCCAGTATCTGTTCAAGCCCCGCTTTGACAGGTTCCCGGGGATCTTCTTCAACGGCGTCAGCCCCTTCGCCCCCTTCCGGGGAAACTGTGTTCCGCATGGATTCGCCTGATCCGCCGCAAACGGTCCATGCCCGGGAATCCGCTTTCGCGGGGGATGCCTGCGGCGGGATTGTTGATTCCATGACGTCCTGATGTATGCCGTTTAACGCTTCGGCGAGTCCGGACATCTCTCCGGAAACCGCATTGAACATTTCAACAGAAGTTCCGCTGGCCGTAAGGGCTTCCTGAGTCTTTCTGTTAATTCCGGCAAGTTCTTCTTTTATTCTGTCGGCGTTTTCCCGTGTTGATTCGGCGAGTTTGCGTATTTCATCGGCTACCACGGCAAAACCCGCTCCGGCCTGGCCGGCATGGGCGCTTTCGATGGCGGCGTTAAGGGAAAGGATGTTGGTCTGTTCGGCTATTTTATTGATAAGGGCCAGCATTTCGGCTATTTTCCCCACTTCGCGGCCTATGTCCCCTACAATATCGTTTATCTGTCTTGACTGTTCTTCGCCTGAACTTATTTCGTCCCGCAGCCTTTCGGCCCTGCCGGCGCTTTCACGTATACGCCCGGCCGCGGCCGACGATTTTTCCGCGGCTTCGGAAAGGCGGCCCGCCGCTTCTTCTAAAAGTTCCCTTTCCCCCGAACCGATCCGGGAACGTTCCTCAATACCGCCAAGGGCGTTCAGCGCCGCTTTTGCCGCCGCCTCAATCCCGGAAAGCCGGCTTGCCACGCCGTCTATTGTTTGTTCCATGCGGCCGAGGACGGCTTCCTGTTCCCTTCTTTCATTTTGAAGCGTATTTTGTACGGCGCGGCTTTCTGATATGTGAAACGCAAGCCCTTCAAAAAATTTTCCGAGGGCCCGGAGGGACTCTGCAAGAGGGGCATAGGCTTGTTCTGATTTTCCGGCGCCGGGCCGGCGCGCAGGACCGTCCGCGGGGGCGCTGAAATTTCTTTCCGAAAGGGGCCGGATCAGTGTTTCAAGAGATGAAAGACGGACAAGGAGCCTTCTGATGCAGGACAGCAGCGTTACAAGCCCCGCCGTTAAAATTGCCGCGGCAACAAAACCGCCGGGGAAGCCCCCCTCCGCCGGAAGGCGGCTCAGGATCAGCACCGCAAAGGCGGCCGCCGCAAAGGCCAGAGAGAGAAAAAGAAAGGGGAGGAATTTTTTTCCGTTATTGTTTTTCATATTGCTCTATTTCATCATGAACGTATTCCAGGGTGATCCCCGCCATTTTAAACATCACTTCCGAATCCCCGCCGTCGTGGTAGCGGCGCTGGCAGACCACGCGGGTAAGGCCGCAGTTGATGATAAGCATGGCGCAGGTCCTGCACGGCGTCATGCGGCAGTAAAGCGTCGCCCCCTGTATGGCTATTCCCCGTTTTGCCGCCTGGCAGATGGCGTTCTGTTCTGCGTGGACGGTTCTGACGCAGTGGGTGGAAACGCTGCCGTCCTCGTGCATCATCTTTTTAAGCTGATGGCCCGCCTCATCACAGTGGGGCAGCCCCGCCGGGGCCCCGACATAACCGGTTACGAGGATCTGGTTATCTTTGGCAATCACACATCCCGAACGCCCCCTGTCGCAGGTCGCCCGCTTGGAGATCGCGTCGCAGACCTCCATAAAATATTCGTCCCAACTGGGCCTCTTGTAGGGCGTTTCCGACATGTTTGCCTCCGTCCTGTTAAGTATGGCTGTATTCTAACGGTTTCTCAAGAAGCATGAAACTTCCCGCACATGCAAAAGCCGGCCGGGAAATATCAATTTCCCGGCCGGCCCCTTTTCGTTCCGCACGGCGTGGACCCTTCACAACGAATCAACGGAAAATATCCACGGTGAATTTATTCATGTCGCCGCGGTACCGGGCGATGGAAAATTCAACAGGCAGGGGGGCGTCTTCGGAGTAGGCTATGGTTTTTACAAGGCTCAGGGCTTTATTTCTGGCAATTTGAAGCAGTTCCGCGTCTTTTTTACAGGCGTTGATCGCTTCGATTTCCCTTCTTACCCGGCTGATCCGCACATGGCAGAGTTTTTCCAGTGAATCGTAGAGGGATTTTACGCTGAAATCAACTTTCATCAGTTTGCGGTATTGCTCACAGGGAAGAAAAGTATCCACATAGACCAGGGGAATATTATCAGCAAGACGGAGGCGTCCAAGGTGAATAAGATGGGCGTCCAGGGGAATTTCCAGTTTTTCATTGGCTTCCTGGGGGCCGGGAAGTTCTTCAAGAACCATGACCGTCGTTTTGGGGGTAAGTCCTTTGGAAATCATCTCCCTGTTAAACGATTCGAGCTTGCTGAAAAAACGTTCTTCCACCTTGGGTTTGGAGACAAAGGTTCCTTTGCCCTTATAGCGGCTTAAATATCCCTCCGACACCAGCTCGCTGAAGGCCTGCCGTATGGTAGGGCGCGAAACATACAGCAGTTCGCAGAGTTCGTTTTCCGGCGGAAGCATGGTCCCTTCCTTGAGCACCGCCTCTTCTATGAGAGTATAAATCTGCTTCTTTAGCTGGTAATACAGGGGAATAGGCACATTCTTGTCAAGTTTAATCAGTTCTTTCAGATGCGCCATCGCCGGACTCCTTTTTCTGAAATATTTTATCTGCGCCCCGGATCATTCGTCAAGGCGTTTACCGCGGGCGGTTCCCGGCCCGGCCCTTTTCGGGCGGCGCGCGGGGTTCTGACGGGGAAGTCCGGAAAGACGGCCAAAAAAACGGCGCGAATCGTCTTTTTTTTGCACATTATTCGATTTTTTGTAGTATATTATAATAATATTGAATTTTACAGGAAAAATGTTGCTTTTTTCCTGAAAGAGAGGTATATATATTTCTGATATTTATAAAAAAAGGACAAAATACCGATAATGAACCGATATGAATTACCGATGCAGCATTTTCTCCCTTTTCCTGCTCACGGCTGTTTTTTCTTTTGCGGAAGATGCGGTTCATGTGGTGGCGGGGGGGGAAACGGTTTATTCCATTTCCCGTTCCTTCAAAATAAGCCCGGAGGAACTCATGCGGCATAACAATATCACCGACGCTTCACGGCTGCAGATAGGAATGCGCCTCCGTGTTCCCCGGGGAACGGGCGGCTCCGGATCCGCGGAAGGAACGGCGGCGTATACCGAATACCGGGTTGTCAAAAACGATACATTGTACAGTATAGCCCGGACAAACGGGATAAGCCTTGAAACCCTGCGAAACGCCAACGGTTTTGCGGCGGATTATGTTCTTAAAACGGGGGATATTGTCCGTATTCCCCGTTCCGAAGCTCCCCGCACGGCGCAGGAGGCTTCCCGCGCCGTACCTGCTCCGCTTCCGCGGTCCACGGCGTCACGAACCGTAGATACGGGCCTCCGCTGGCCGGTACAGCCAAGGGAAAGCGCCTATTTAACGGGGAAACTTTTCGGGGTTGTTTTAACCGGTGAAAAAACGGAGGCGGTAAAGAGTCTTACCCAGGGAAAGGTCGTCTCCGCGGGGCCGTACCGGGGTTTCGGCAAGGTAGCTATTGTGGAAGTAACGGGAGGATACTTATATGTTTACGGGGGCTGTGAAAGTCTGTCGGTTAAGGAGGGCGACAAAGTCGGGCCGGGAACTGAATTGGGAAAGCTGGGAATAGACGCTGTTTCGGAGAAACCGCAGCTCTTTTTTCTGGTGTATCGGAGTAATACCCCCATTGATCCGGCCAAAGCTCCCAGGGCATAAGAGGGAACCTCTTGGATGCGTATTTGTACGCACGGGACGGTTCTTATTTCAAAAAAATGAAAAAACAGGAGAATACTGAAATGGCAAAGTTGTTTTCTCAGGGGATAGTTGAAAGAACCAAAACGAAAAAGAAAGGGGTTCTTTTGCTTCATATGAACGATTCAGGACCCGAATCCAAAAGGCGGAATTTTCCCGAAGGGAAAAAGCGGGCCGGAGCCGTGGAAAAAGGCAAAAAGGCAAAACCCGTGAAGTCAGTTAAAGAAACAGATCCGCTTGCCCTTTATTTCAAGCAGATATCACGTTTTCCGCTTCTTACCGTACAGGACGAGCAGAACATAGGCGAAAAAATTGTAAATATCAGAAAAAGATGTGAAAAGCTTGAGGCCGAATACAGTGACAACAAAGAACATGATTTCTATATAAAAGAAAAAGGCGCCCTGGACAGCGATCTCCTCTTTTACAAGAACAGGATGATCAATTCCAA
>JAITJV010000178.1 GCA_031278755.1 Treponema sp.
CAATATTGGTTTCCGTGTTGTGTGCCCCTGAGTTCCGCCACAGAAAGGTCAGGGCCTTCCGGGTGGAGGCCGCCTGAAAGGCGCGCCGTAACGAACAACAACCGGATCCGCAAGCTGACATGGCGGCGGGTAAACTAAGGCGAAAGGATCCTCGATCCGGGGCGCCGCCGGGGCCGGAGCGCGGGTTTTTTTGCGCCGGATGAGGGGGTAGGGCGAGACCCGCCCCGCGGGGCTTGCCCGGAGGGGGGCGCGGCAAAGACGCCGCCGCCGCCGGAGGCTGCGCGGAAACGCGCCCCCCTTCTTGATTCGTGTTGGGGGTTTAATATCCAGGAACTTGCCTTTCGGCGGGGGAACCTCCGGGCGGTCCGGGACGCCGGAGCCGGCAACCCCGCGGTCCTGTATTTTGAAAACCGCCGAATTTTGATTCATACTTAATGTATGTACCTTGCCAGATTCAACGCCGTCAATCGCATCGGTTTTGTTTCCACCTGCTTCAGGGGGAACGACGGGGCGTCCCTCGAAACCGCCAAATGGCGGCAGGTGCTGGAAAGGATGGGTTACGACTGCTATTTCTTCTCGGGCGCTTCCGGCTGGGACAGCGAAAAATCCATGGTGGTGGAAGAAGCCTCTTTCGCCCACCCGGTAATTAAAGCGATACAGGAACGGTGTTTCGGCGTTACCGTCCGCAGTGAAAAACTTACCGGAGAAATACAGGCGGCGCGGCTTGCGCTTAAACGGGCGATCTCCACCTTTGTCGAATCCTTCGGCGTCGA
The DNA here is from genome assembly GCA_031278755.1 of Treponema sp. Taxonomy (GTDB): domain Bacteria; phylum Spirochaetota; class Spirochaetia; order Treponematales; family Breznakiellaceae; genus JAIROE01. The sequence goes on from JAITJV010000178.1 coordinate 774, forward strand.
TCTTCTTGTCGTAGAAAACGTCCTTGCCGTTCCCGTAAATATTCCCCTGGGGCTTGCCCTTACCGAATACATTGCTGAAACGGGAATTCCCGTCATCGCCCATCACCACGGTTTTTCCCGGGGACGGCGGCGTTTTGCGGTGAATTGCGTTGGGGACTATCTTTCCATGAGCTTTCCGCCGCGCCTTCGTTCCATCAGCCATGTCGTGATGAATTCCGGCGCCTGTCTCAACCTGTCTTACCGCTGCGGCCTTTCTTCGACCATCATTCCGAACGTACTTGATTTTGACACGGAGCCGCCCGGGATGGATGATTACGCGCGGACCATGCGGCGGGATTTGGGAATAGGCGAAGACGAAGCCCTGCTCTTTCAGCCTACCCGTATCGCGGCCCGCAGGGGAATAGAACACGCCATAGAGCTTGCAAGCCGGCTCAAGGACAGACGGGCAAAGCTCCTTATAAGCCACCAGGAAAGGGACGAAGGCTCCGATTACTATATGCGGACCATGGACTACGCGGATCTTCTCGGCGTGAAAGTTATTGCGCGTCCTGACATTATAGGCGGCGGGCGGGGCAGCACGGAGGACGGTAGAAAAAAGTACAGCCTTTCCGACTGTTACCGTAACGCTGATTTTGTTACCTGCCCTGCAGGTTACGAAGGATTCGGCAACGCGTTTCTTGAAGCGTTGTGGTTCAGAAAACCAATACTGGTCAACAGGTACTCGATCCTGCGGCGGGATATAGAACCGCTTGATTTTGACCTTGTGGTCATGGAAAACAACATAAGGTCCGACACGGTGGAAACCGTCCGCGCCCTTCTGGAATACCCCGGAGCCGTAGAGATTATGGCCGAAAGGAATTACGGGCTGGGAAAGAAATTTTTCTCGTACACCCTTTTGGAACGGCGGCTCAGGCAGGTGCTGATGAATTTTGGGCAGCCGTAGAAATTTTTAAAACGGCCAAATACAGAAAAATACGGAAAACCGCCGCCAGGATCCAAACAGGGTTTTGGGCGGCTTTATACGGTAGACTATAGGGACCTTAAAGTCTATCATTATGTAAAACGGCAAATGGGGACGAATTTGCGTATACGGACTATCAAGGCGGCGGGAATGGCAATCGCCGCAGGGCTGCTCGTATGGGTTTCCTGCGGCAAAAACGGCGATTCCCGGCCCCAGGATCAATATCCGGTCTATACCTCATACACGGACATCCCGGGCGTAAGCGGGGAGGAAATTGAAGCTATAGAAGCGTTCCGCGCACGGGGAAAACCTTTCGTCTACGGAATGAATCCGGCTACGGAAACTTTTTACGACAGAGACGGAAAAATCAGGGGATACAGCGCCCTGTTCTGCGATTGGCTTTCGGAACTGTTCGGGATTCGTTTTGAGCCTGCGGTTTATGAATGGGGCAGCCTGGTCGCCGGGCTTGAAGACGGAACAATTGACTTTACCGGCGAATTAACCGCCACGGACGAGCGCCGGGAAACCTATTTTATGACGGACGCCATAGCCGGGCGCTCCATAAAATTCATGCGCATCGCCGGGAGCGAACCTTTTTCCGAAATTGAAAAAACACGCCCCCTCCGCTTTGCTTTTCTGGACGGTACCACGTCCCTCGGCCTTGTTTCCCCCCACATACAGGGTGAATTTTCAACCGTCCTGATCGAGGATTACAAAACCGCTTACAACATGCTCAAAAGCGGAGACGTAGACGCTTTTTTTGAAGAAGGAACCGCCGAAGCCGCCTTTGACGAATACGGGGACGTAACCGCGGAAAATTTTTTCCCCCTGATCTACGGACAGGTTTCCTTTTCCGCGCGGAACCCCCGGCTCCGGCCTTTTGTTTCCGTTGTGCAGAAAGCCCTGCAGGCGGACGGCATCCGCCACCTTATTGAATTGTACAATCAGGGGCATCAGGAATATCTGCGGCACAAGCTTTTTCTTCAGCTCAACGAAGAAGAACGGGCGTATATTCTTGAACACACGGGGGACCCCCCGGTTCCGGTAAAGGTCGGTCTGGAATATGACAATTACCCTGTGTGTTTTTATAATACCCGCGAACAGTCGTGGCAGGGAATCGCCATAGACGTGCTTGCCGAAATGGAAACGCTTACGGGCCTTTCTTTCGGGCGGGCGGACGATGATCCGACGGAATGGCCCAGGCTGCTTGACATGCTTGAACGGGGCGAGGCTTCCATGATTTCCGAACTTATCCGTTCGCCCGAACGCGAAGGACGCTTCCTGTGGACTACGGAATCATTCCAGACCGACTACTATGCCCTGCTTTCAAAATCCGATTTTCGCGACGTCAAAATCAACGAAATTCTCTATACCCGCGTGGGGCTTATTCAGGATACGGTCTATGCCGAACTGTTCAGGGCGTGGTTTCCGAATCATTCTGACACTGTAGAATATGTCAGCACCGCTGACGGGTTTACCGCGCTGGAACACGGCGAAATCGATCTGCTAATGGCGACGCGGAACCTGCTCCTCAGCCTGACGCATTATCAGGAAAAAACGGGGTA
>JAITJV010000250.1 GCA_031278755.1 Treponema sp.
CCTTATCCTCAGGATGAGGCGGGAAACGGAAGAATAGGGCCGTGATAAAGGCGCGAAGAATCCGCGACGGGGTCCTCTTTGGGATCATGGCCCTGAGCCTCGCGGCGGTGGCGGCGATCCTCTTTTTGATTCTCGCCTACATACTGGCGCAGTCGGCCGGGTTTCTGAACCTTTCCTTTATTCTTAAGCCCGCCGAAGAGGGGGGCGTCTTCCCGATGATCGTTACCACCTTTTATATAGTAGTAGTATCTCTTTTAATCGCCCTCCCCGTGGGGATAATGACGGCGGTGTTCCTTAACGAATATTCCGGCAATACGCCCGCCATACGGCTGCTCCGCCTGGCCATTGAAACCCTGGCGGGCATACCGTCGATCATCTACGGCCTTTTTGGGCTTTTGGTGTTCTGCCGTGTTTTTAAATTCGGGCAGTCCATCGCGGCCGGCGCCCTTACCTTAAGCATCATGATACTCCCGGTAATCATACGGACCGTGGAAGAATCCCTTAAAACCATCCCCGTTTCTTTCCGGGAGGGGAGCCTGTCCCTGGGGGCGGCAAAATATCAGACGATTTTTTTTGTGGTCATTCCCCCGGCCCTGCCGGGCATTGTAACCTCGGCGATTCTCGCCGTAGGCAGGGTGGTTGGTGAATCCGCCCCGGTGCTGCTTACCGTGGGGATTACCCGGAACCTGCCGAAGTCGATCTTTGACTCCGGCCGCACCCTGACCATACATCTGTACTATTTAACAAAAGAGGCGATCAATCCCGAAGATTTCGGCATAGCCTTCGCCACCGCCGGGGTGCTTATCATAATGGTGCTCCTTATCAACACGGCGACAAAGATACTGACCTGGGTCTTTAAAAGAAGAATGGGAGGATATTGATGGAAGCCAGCAAGATCGAGGTAAGCGGCCTGGATTTTTTTTACGGAGATTTCCAGGCCCTGAAAAACATCAATTTCTCCCTTGCCCGCCGGGAGGTGGCCGCCCTTATCGGCCCCTCGGGCTGCGGAAAATCAACCTTTATCAGGATACTGAACCGCATGAACGACCTTATCCCCTCCTGCCGGCTCACGGGGAAGGTGCTGCTTGACGGGGAAGACATATACGGTTCAATTGACGTAACGGAACTGCGGACCAGGGTCGGCATGGTGTTTCAAAAACCGAATCCCTTCAACATGAGCGTCTTTGACAATGTGGCCTACGGCAAAAGAATGCAGGGGGAACGGAACCGGCGGAAACTGGAGGAACTGGTTGAAAGGGCCCTCTCCAAGGCGGCCCTCTGGGAAGAAGTAAAGGACAGGCTGAAAAAATCCGCCCTGAGCCTTTCCGGGGGCCAGCAGCAGAGGCTCTGCATAGCCCGCAGCATCGCCATGGAGCCGGAGATCATTCTGATGGACGAACCCACCAGCGCCCTTGACCCGATAGCCACGGGCAAAATAGAAGAGCTTATGGGTGAACTGAAAAAAGACTACAGTATTATCATCGTAACCCACGCCATGCATCAGGCGGCGCGGGTCAGCGATAAAACGGCCTTTTTTCTTTTGGGGGAGCTGGTTGAATACAGCGACACCAAGACGCTTTTTACAAACCCCGGGAACAGGAAGACCGAAGATTATATTTCAGGGAGGTTTGGGTAATCGCTATTATGGAAAACAAACGTCTGATTTTTTCCGAAGAGATGGATCACCTTCGCCATGATATTTTGATCATGTCTTCCCTGGTGGAGGAAGCCCTTGGAAAGGCCCTGACGGCCCTGGAAAGCGGCGACAGGGAGCTGGCCAGGGCCGTCCGGGACGGCGACGGGGCGGTTAACGCCATGCAGCTTAAAATAGAAGATGCGGTAATCGCGCTGATCGCCACCCAGCAGCCTGTAGCCAAGGACCTCCGCGAAGTTTCCGCCGTCCTTAAGATCACGGCAAACCTTGAAAGGGCCGGGGATCATGCGGTACACTTGGCAAAGACGGCGATAAAACTTTCCGGCAGGGCGTCCTTTCGGGCCATGGAACACCTGGAACGGATGGTGCAGACCGGCCGGGAGATGATCCGCGCCTCCATTTCGGCCTATGTGAAACAGGACGCGGAAGCGGCCCGGAAAGTCGCCGCCATGGACGACGTCATCGACGGGGAGCATAAAAACATTGCTTCGGAGATGCTGAAGCTGATGCGGAAGCGTCCCGAACTGCTCAAGAAAGCGCTCCACTTTCTTTCAAGTTCGGGGAACCTTGAACGCCTGGGGGATCATGTTACCAATATATGCGAGGCCGTCGTTTATATGATAGAAAGCAGGCACGAAGAGCTTAATGAGTAAACCCAATATATTGATCATCGAAGACGATCCTGAGATTCAGGAAATGCTTTCCCTGGCTTTTTCGGGGGAAGGCTGGAAACTCCGGCAGGCGGGGACGGGGGAAGAGGGCCTGGGCCTGCTGAAAAAATACGGGGCGGACTGCATCATCCTCGACATCATGCTTCCCGGCATGGACGGTTTCCGCACGCTGAAAAAGATCAGGGCCGAAGAAAAATCCCGGAACATTCCGCTGATCCTTGCCACCGCCAAGGGGGAAGAACCGGATATCGTCGCCGGCCTGGAACTTGGGGCCGACGATTATGTGGTAAAACCCTACAGCCCCCGGGTGCTCGTCGCCCGGATACGAACGGCCCTGCGGCGCCTTGAGGAAATTCCGGAGGAAACAAAAGTCTGGCGGCGGGGAAAACTCACCCTGGACGCCCCGCGGCACGAAGCCGCCCTGGAAGGAAGGCTTCTGGATCTTTCCGCCACCGAATTTACCCTGCTCCTTCATTTCATGTCCCATCCGGACATTGTCTTTTCCCGGAACCAGATTATCGACGCCGTCCACGGTCCGGATTATCCGGTTACGGACCGTTCCGTCGACGTACAGGTCCTGGCCCTGAGGAAGAAACTGGGAGAAGCCGGGGAAATGATCGAAACGATCCGCGGGGTAGGGTACCGGTTTAAGGAGGAATAAGCCGCCGGGCGGGGGCCGTTTTCTTATCCGGCGGTATTTTTGAAAGCGTCTTCCGGCGGCCCGCGCCGTTTTATCAACCGGAAAGACCAGTAAAGCATGTTAAGAAACACGCCCATAAACAGCGTCATTCCCCAGGCCCCCGGATATTCGGCGGGCTTCATGACCCTGTCCCCTATATCGCTGAACAGGCGGAAAGGTTTCACGACGATGTCCCAACTGTTCCATCTGAGATACCTGCCGAGGTACACCCCGAAACTTCCGACAAAAAGGAGCGCCATTGATATAAGAGTAACATAAATGCGTTTTATCCGCCTGAGCAGAATTTCTTCAATGTCCCAGAGGCTTAAAAAACCGAAGAGCAGGCCGGTCCACGCGAAAGAGAGGATCAAAAGGGCGTCAAACCATATAGACATCGACGATCTCAGCCGCAGATGAAAAAGATCGGTCAGTATATAGGGCGCGTTGGGAAAAAAGAGCAGCCAGAAAAGAAACAACAGAACAAGGATGAATTTCGATTTCCGTACCGCCGGCCTCCACTTTGCAAACGTCGTAAGCCCCCAGGGAATAAAGGCCAAAAACAAATTCCAGTTCAGAAAAAGAAAACGCCGGCTGCCCAAGTAAAGGCATCTGAACACGGAAAAACAAACGCACAGAAACGCCGCGATCCCCATAAAAACAGCTTCGCCCAGATGATCCGCTTTTCGTAAACCCTTGAATATACGCATACTCCTCTTTCTACCCGCGTTTTCTTTTATATCTGAGGCCGTTCTAAAACCGAAGTTCTGAAACGGCCTGTTTATTTTAATGAAAATTTATTATGACGTATACGGAGCGTATATGGGAACATCTAAAAACTTCGGAGCCGGACATTTACATCTGCTCGCGCCGTTCGCGGTTAAACATAAAACTCCTGTAAAGTGGAAACAGCCGCTTGACAAAACACTCCGGTAATATATAGTAAAATAAAATGATGTACGGTTCGGTGAATTCTTCCGGGATTTCTCCCGCGCCGGCCCCGCTTTCGGCCGGCCGGC
>JAITJV010000272.1 GCA_031278755.1 Treponema sp.
AAAATGTTCGGTTTTGCTTGTTAAGGAACCGAATATCGATCAACTATATAAGCAAGCCTGAAAGTTTGAAGCACAAGCCCGGCTGGGTTTTGGCAGCAGGAGAAAAACATGAGAATAGCAGTAATCAGCGCCCCGAATGTCAGGAAGGCGCCCCCGGAATATGTCAAATCCCTTGCCAGGGGCATGGAAGCGATGGGCCACCGGGTCGACGTCGTTGACGCGTGGACCGAGGACGGTTTCCGCCTTCCCGGTTATGAGTACATAGCCGTCGCCGCCGAGTCCCTTTCCTTTTTTTCAGGTAAAATTCCCGAAGTGGTTTCCAGGTTCCTCTCGGCGGGGAGCAGCCTTGGGGGCAAGAAAAGCGCCGCGTTCATAAAAAAGGGCGGACTTTTTACCGCCCGCGCCCTTACCAACCTCATGCGGGCGATGGAAAAAGAAGGAATGCTGGTAAACTGGAGTGAAATTCTCCTTAATCCCGCGCACGCGGAAGCCCTTGGGAAGCGTATAGGCGCGTAGCCCGGCCTCGGGGTTTTTTTGAAAAGGGCATTTGAAAAAACATGGAAAATTATTACAGCCTTCTCGGGCTTTCCCGCGAAGCGTCTTCCGCGGAAATAAAAAAGGCTTTCCGTGAAAAGGCAAAGCAGCTTCATCCTGATATTGCGGGAAAAGCCGCGGAAGACAGAATGCGGAAGCTCCTTGCCGTCTATGAGGTTTTATCCGACCGCGACCGCCGTTTTGAATACGACAGGGCCTATTTCCGCTTTGTGGAAAAGGCTGGTTTTGATTACCGGACCTGGCTTTGGGAACAGGATGATCCCGAAAGCCAGGCAAAACTTGTGTTTTTTGAACTTCTTCACATGGAAGAAGAAAGGGCCCTTGAGATTTGGCGTAGAAACGGCGGGCTTGATTTCGCCATGGAAAAGTACCTGGACCGGGAAGACTGGATGGACTGCGCCTATATTCTGGCCGAGGAGCTGGATCGGCGGGGCGCGGGTTACGAAGCCTTTGTTCTTTTGACCGCCGTTATCAGGGAGGAAAGACGCCTTCCCTATTTCCGTCATTTTACGGAAGATATAGAGGCCCGGCTCAAGGAACTGGTGCGGTTCCGCCTGCAGCGTCTTCTTGACGATGCGTTATGGGTGGACTGTCTTTCATCGCTTCTTGGACTTGGCTTTTCCGTACGGGACGAGGCGCGCTGGATGCGTTCCATGGCGGAAGCCCTGCTCCGTATGGGGGACGCCGGAGCCGCGGAAGGGATCATCCGGGAGGCCCTGAAAAAGGATCCGTCCCTGCCCCGGGTCCTGCGCCTTAAAAGAAAACTGCATGTTGAAAAATCAACAACCTCGCCCTAAAGGGCGGGGTATTAGACCCCTCAGCACGAATAAAACGGAGCGCGAGTGATACGGCTTAAAAATGAAAAACAGATAGACGGCATAAGGACTTCCTGCAAGCTGCTTTCCGCCATGTACCGTGAACTTATTCCGCTTGTAAAACCCGGGGTGCAGACCGTTGAAATTGAAAAGTGGACCAGGGAGTGGATACGGAAAGCCGGGGGAAAGCCGGTCTTTCTGGGTTACGGCCCCAAAAGCAACCCTTTTCCCGCAAGCATCTGCATTTCGATCAACGAAGAAGTTATACACGGACTTCCTTCCAGACGGAGAATAAAGGAAGGGGACCTTGTGTCGCTTGACTGCGGTATAAACCTCGGCGGTTTTATCAGCGATCAGGCGGTGAGCCTGGAAGCGGGAAAGGTGGGAAGCGATATCCACGCGCTTAACATGACGACGCGGGAATGCCTTTATAGGGGGATAGGGGCGGCGAAAGCGGGGGACAGGCTCCTGCAGATAAGCCGCGCGGTTGAAGGGTACGCCCGGAGCAGGGGCTACGGGGTCGTCCATCAATTCTGCGGCCACGGGGTGGGGCTTGATCTCCATGAAGACCCGCAGATCCCCAATGTTCCCCACGGCCCCAATCCGCGCATGGCGGGGGGCTTTGTTATCGCCATCGAACCGATGATCAACATGGGGACAGGCGACGTACAGGTGCTGCCGGACGGCTGGACCGTGGTAACCGCCGACGGCCTGCCTTCGGCCCACTGGGAGCACACATTGGCGATTTGGAAGGATCATACGGAAATACTTACCGATGATCCCCTGGGATGATGAAAAATACCCGCCGGGCGGAGTGTAACTTTTATGACAACATTTTATTTTTTATAGTATAGATGTAAACGTGCGGGGCTGTTCCGGAGCTTCAGTTTCGAAACAGGCTCCCGCATGTAAATTTGCAACAGGAGTGATTTATGGATATTATGAGGAAGTTATCATCAAAAAACCTTTTGGTGTTTAATCTGGTGCTGATAGGGGTTATTTTTGGTTTTTTCCTGGCTTTTCTTTCGTTTTCCTGCTCTACTCCTTCCAGGACGGCCCGCGCGCAGGAAAATCCCGTCATTATTCCCGCAAACGCCCTTGAAACGGCGGAATCGCTGCAAACGGCGTTCAGGTCGGTCGCCGACAAGGTGCTTCCTTCGGTAGTGGAACTCAAAACCGTTTCGATAAGCCGCCAGCAGGTTCCGAATTTTCCGGGCATCCCCTGGGAATTTTTCTTCGGCCCCCGGGACGGACAGCGGCAGAGTCAGGAAAGGGAATTCAGATCCCAGGGCCTCGGTTCGGGGATCATTGTCAGGCAGGAAAAAGGCGTCTATTACGTTCTTACCAATAACCATGTGGTTGAAGGGGCCACGGAAATAATTGTGGCTACCAATGACGGCAAAGAATACCCGGCGGAACTGGTCGGCAAGGACGAAAGACGGGATCTTGCCATGGTGTCCTTCAAAACCGCCGATTTTTTCCCCCTGGCGGTGCTGGGAGATTCCGATGAAGTCCGCGTGGGGGACTGGGCCATAGCCGTGGGAAACCCCCTGGGTTTCATGTCGTCGGTAACCATGGGAATAGTAAGCGCCGTCGGCCGTACCGGAGGCCCTTCCAATAGCATCACTGATTTTATCCAGACGGATACTTCCATCAATCAGGGGAATTCAGGCGGCGCGCTGGTGAACATACGGGGCGAAGTAATAGGGATAAATACCTGGATTGCGAGCAACAATTCAAGCGGTGGTTCCGTAGGGCTGGGCTTTGCGATCCCTGTTAATAACGCCAAGCGCACCATCAACGAATTTATCAATTCCGGGACCATCAACTATGGCTGGCTCGGCGTATCGCTTAACGATCCTGAACGCGACGTCCTCCAGGTTCTCGGCCTTGAAGGAAAACGGGGCGCGCTGGCGACGCAGGTGTTCCTGGGATCCCCCGCGGACAAGGGCGGGATAAAGCCCGGCGATTTTATTACCCACGTGGACGGCAGGGAGGTGCGGGGCACGAACCAGCTTACCATGATGGTCGGCGATACGAAACCCGGCGAAAGGGCCGTCTTTACGGTGATCCGCGGCGGCGCTTCCATGGATATCAGCGTGCGTATAGAGGCGCGCACGGAACAGGCGGCGGCCGACAACAAAAAACTCTGGCCCGGCGCCTATGTTCTTCCGCTGACCGATGAGCTTAAAACAAGGCTTGACCTGGATCGGAACGCCAAAGGAACGCTTTTTGTAGCGCAGGTAATCGCGGGCAGCCCCGCCGATATTATCGGGCTTAAAGAAGGCGACAGGATTACCGGCGTCAACGGCGAAACCTTCAGGGATATTGCGGGCTTCTACCGGCTCCTCCGGGAAAAAACCGACAAAGAACTGTGGTTTGAATTTATACGCGGCGACAGCCCCCTTGAAACGCTGAAGTTCAAGAAGTAGCAATTTTCTCAGGCGGAGCCGGGGCGTTCCGCCTGAAGCCCGGAACCCGCCGGCACAAAGCCTGTAGTAACGGGTTTCCGGGGCTAAAGCCTTATTTTTCGCAATACGGCCAGCATCTCGGCTCCCCTGACTTTTTCGCCGGGATAAAAATTCCGTCCGTCGGGAAGCGACATAAATTCCGCCTCCACGCATCCCAGTATTGAATCGAAGAAAGGGGAGAGGAGGGGAAGATCGGCCACGGGGCTTTTGGAATTCGGGCGGGAAGCGTAACGGGACGAATACCGTGAAAGGAGGCCCCTGTCGGCCCGGCTTTCGGCGTAGATGTGCCAGATGTAATACGCCGCGCCGGAGCGGGTTACATCTTCTTCGGGCCGGGGCTTCCGGTCCGGCCATTCGGCCGCCGCGGCGTTCTGGGTATACGGGATGAACGACCGTTCCAGAAGGCGGTTGAAAATATCCGCCGCGGGCCAGTCCCTCCCGGCGGTAAGGAAGCGGAGAAGTTCCGTTTCGCCGCGGGTAAGTTCTATCAGGTCCGTCCAGGTAACGCCGTCCTTTTCTACAATCGCCTGCGTTTTGTTTCCTGTTCCGGCTTCGGCATCCCGGAGTTCCCAGGCGCGGTTCCGGGCGTCCCGGTAGGTTTCCCTGTATACCGGACTTAAGCCCGCGGCAAAGGCGGCGTCGAAGGCCGCCGCCGCCTCCCGGTAGCGGCGCACTTCCATAAGGCTTCGTCCCCGTTCTATCTGAAGTTCCCCCGCCGCTTCCACGGCGAGTTCACGGTCTATCATGGCAAGCCGTTTCTGTGCGTCCTTTTCGAGCCGCACGGAAAGCACCGCCGCCTGGATGTTTCCGGGGGAAAGCGCCTGGGAATTTTTCATCTGCTTTTGGGCGTCGTTTTGTTTTCCCTCCAGAATAAAAAGACGGCCCGACAGGGCGGCAAGGAGGGCTTTGTACCCGGTATCGGGAAAGGCGTTTTTTTCAAGTTCAGTGATCCGCCTGCGGGCGTCGGAGATTCGTTCACGGGAAGAATTTATATCAAGGGAAACAACCATTTCTTCAAGTTCAACAATATCCCTGCCGGCCGATTCGCCGGGCGTCTCGACAAGCCTGTCCTTCTGCATTGACTGACAGGAAAAAAACAGAAATAAAAACAAAAAAACAATCATACAAAAAGGCCGCCGGACAAGCCGGATGACGGCGTTTTTAATCAGCGGTTTCCCGTCCATGTTTTACTCCTTTACCTGAAATGCCAGCGGTACAGCCTGTTGTCAAGGCCCGTCCCGGTACATTCATTTTTTCCGTTTCCGTTAAGATCCAGAAAACTGGGCCGCCCCCAGACGGGAAGCGGAAAACCGTCAAGGGAACTAAAGCCGCGGGTGTAACCGTAGAGGGCGTTTCCCTCCCCGGAAAAAAAGATTTCCGGAATCTTGTCCCCGTCAATGTCAACTGTCGTGATGTATCCTTCTTCCTTTACGGAAACATCAGGAACATTTTGGCTGAGCATCCGTCCTTCAAGCGTTACCTGGCAGAGGAGGCCCTCCGAGGAAACGAGCCAGAACATCTCGCCGTCCCATACCGGCTGAAGGTAAAACACGCCGGGAAGCTCCAGCGGAAAGCCGGGCAGCATTTCGGCGTTTTCATTGTAAACCGAAAGTTTCCCCGCCTGCGTAATGAACGCGGCAAGAAGGGTTTCCTTTTTTTCACGGGAATTCCCCGAAGTAAAAAGCAGGGGGGACCCGAAGGCTATGCCGTCTACAGGCGCGGGCCAGTTGGGAAGGGCCCCGCCGCCGGCGTCAAGGAGCCATATACCGCCCAGAAAACGTTTCGGATAAACAGCGGCATAAGACCGGTTTTCCACTTTGAGAAACGAGGGCGGAGACCTGAGGGCGGCGGAAAAGTCTGTCTCCCAGAGGCTTTGGGTTCCCTTTTCGTCTATGACGTGAATATTTCCTTCCTCATCGCTCAGGAACAGCT
>JAITJV010000006.1 GCA_031278755.1 Treponema sp.
GTGGACGAAGAATACGCCCGCCTCCTGGGGAATGTAGTTATAAGCCTCAGGGAAGGGAGCGCGGTCCACAGGATCACCGCCGGCGAGATTCTCTTTAACCGGACAAGAAATATCATAAACGCCACGGGGGGCGTCGAATATGTCCGTGAACAGGAAGACAGTATAGAAACCTTTAAGGGCGATTCGATTACGGTAAACCTTGACAACTGGTCCGGTTTTTTTTTGGGGGGCTTTTCGGACCGGGGGGCAAAAAGCGACGAGACGGCCTACCGTTTTACGGGAACCGTTATTTCCCGCACCGGCGACGATGTGACGGTGCTTACCGACGCTGAAATCAGCAACGCGAAGAACGCCGATTCCCTGTGGTCGTTAAAGGCTTCCAAGATATGGCTGCTCCCCGGATCGGATTTTGCGATATTCAACGCCGTGCTCAAGGTGGGAGAAATCCCCGTGCTGTACCTTCCCTTTTTTCACATACCCGCCGACGAAGTTATTTTTCATCCTGTTTTGGGATACCGCTCCCGGGAGGGAAGTTTTATCCAGACCACCACGTATGTTCTGGGAAGGCCCAAGGCGTCTTCATCTTCGGAAAGTTCCATTTCACGGATACTCGGGGGCGGCGGGGGAACGGAAAGAAAACGCGACGGGATCTTCCTCCGGTCAACAGGCAGGAAGGTAAAAGACGCCTCGGAGCCGACGCTCAAGACGATCTTCGATCTCTATGCAAAGCTGGGGGTTTATCTGGGGGCGGATCTGACCCTTCCCCGCATGGACATTCTTGACTCGCTGGATGTTTCTGTGGGCATGGGTTTCAGCCGGACCATAATAAAGGATAACGACGTTTATTCTCCCTTTGGCCATATTCAGCAGGGAGGAACTCCCGACTATGACGGAAAAAGCGAATGGAACCGTTCGCGGTTGTTTTCCTGGGATGTGCCTTTCCGTTACCGCTTTAAATCGACGGGATCGTTTTCGGGAGAACTCGGATCGTTCTCCTGGGATTTTCCCTATTATTCCGATCCGTATACCGACAGGGATTTTCTGCAGCGTTCCGAAGAAATGGACTGGATGCATATTGTTCAGGAAGGGGCTTCCATTATGGATGAAGAATCCACCGAAAGCCTTATTGATAATTACGAATGGCGTTTTTCCGGAACCGTCAAACTGCCGCTTCCCAGTCTTGAACCCTATATTTCAACCCTGACCCTGTCGGGAATTTCCAGCGCCATCACGTTCAGGTCAAGGGATCTAAGGACGACCGATCCTTCCTGGAGGGAATATTCCCCAATGAATAAATTTTTCTTTCCCGATAAATACACCGTTTATTCGTTAAACGCCGCCGTTGCGGGGACTCCTTTTTCGCTGACCAAATCCGGAATAAATTTGGACGCGCCCGAAACTCCGGAAGACGTTCCCGATCCGCGCATTCCGGGGACGCCCCTTTCCCCCTGGCCGGCCGGGGACGACGGGGGCGAGGCAAAAAAAGCCGCGGCGGGAATTCTTTTGCCGCCGGTGCTGAACCAGCAGTTTGATCTCCCCGTTTCAGGCGGCCCCCGCTTCTCCATTGATTACACCCTCAACCCTTCTTCGGCGTCGGAGCTGCAGTGGCGGTCGACGGAGGTGGGGACGGATACAAACTGGCAGCGGGCCGCGGATATAGACTGGAGTGAAGTTTCCTCGGTGTTGTCCATCGTGAGAGGCGACGGAAGCCTGGGCTTTACCCTGGATCATACCGGCGGCGGCGCGTACACCACTTCGATGCGGTTCACCGGAACGGGCGCCTGGCAGGACTATGCTTTCATTAACGAGGACGCGGAAGAATTTGCCGCGGCCGGCGCCCTGGACGCCGCCCGGGCGCGGAATTACAACTCGACGTACTTCACCACATCCTATGAATATTCCAACCGCTTTGCGCCCTTTTACCGGAGCGGCGTATGGGGAGACACCAACCTGACTTACGGCGCGAAGGGGTTAATGGCGCGGTCCGAATTTACCGGCACGGGAAGCAGCCCTGAATGGAAGACGGCCTATGGCGCATGGGACAGGGAGAGCCTTGAAAGCCACCAGATTGCCGCAAACATCGCCGCCCGGATCATGGAGAAGTCCCAGACGCTTGTTCTTTCGGTGGATCTGCCCCCCGAGGAGATCATTGTTTCGGGAAACGGTACGGCGAGGATTTGGATCTCCGAAACCAACACCAATATAAAATTTTTTCCTGAAGGCAGGGTTCAGCCGAACGACACGAGGTATTTTGATTATCTGTATTCTACGGAAACTCTCCGCTTCACGGACTGGTGGAGCCTTCAGCAGTACATGATCTACGATCCCCATATTAAAGCGTTCAATACCCTGACGACGACGTTGACCCTGGGGGGCCTGTCCGCATCTTTTACGGTGGTCCGGATGCTGCCCTACCGGCTTAACACCTCTCCCCCCGTGGGCTGGGTTACCTACGGCACGGAAACCCTCTGCTTCCGGGATTTTACCATGGCCTACGCCAAATCCTATACATCGAAAAAATTCTGGGATGAAAGGCTGTCTTTTGCGGTTAATGTGGATACCAGCCTCAACGTCGATCTTCAGCGCTTTACCAACTCCCAGTTCAGGTTCACCCTGGGTCTTGGTTTTAATATCGCCAATTTCCTTGACATTACCTTTTCGGCAAATTCCGAAAATTCCCTTATATACCGTTATCTGCAGGCCATTCCCTATTTCAGGCTGCCCGGTGATTTTCCCGTTGTAGGGGAACAAAACGTGTTCAAGGACCTTATCAATTCTTTCAGGTTTAATGATCCCGCCAAACGGGCCAATTCCGGTTTTAAGCTTAAATCGTTTGCGCTGACGGCTGTGCATCATCTGGGAGACTGGAACGCCAAACTGGAGTTTAAGATGTCCCCCTATCTTCCCACGGGCGGCACGCGGTATCTTTTTAACAACGAAATTTCCTTTATTGTGCAGTGGGTGCCCATAAAGGAAATCAAGACCGATATAAGCCTGAACAAGGATGAATGGGCGTTCAAATAGCCGGGAACGCCGGCTGTCCGCGGTTCGGCCCGCAAAACCGCTTAACCGGCAAACGGCGCGCGCCGCCCGTAAGTCCTTGACGGATTCATGGCGGGAGCTATAGACTTCTTGTGAATGGAGTATATTTGGAGGACAGCATAACAATAGTCCTGGACGATAGGGATATTATGTCCGGGGTGTGCGGCGTTAATGACGGAAATCTCAGGTTGATCGAAGGTTCTTTGGGGGGCCGTATAGCCGCCCGGGGCAACGAAATCAGGCTGGAAGGGGCGGATGAGACAGGCCGGCGGCGCTTTAAAACAATGATGAACAACCTTATCGCGGTGGTCCGGGAAGGGGAATGCCCGACGCTTGAATACGTCCGTTCGCTTGCCGGCGGCGCCGAAGGATCGGACGACGCGGAAGACGGTCAAAGCCAGGCGATCCGCATCCCCCACGGTTTCGGCAGGGTGTATCCGAGGAGCAGAAATCAGGCCGCC
>JAITJV010000036.1 GCA_031278755.1 Treponema sp.
GGCGGCATCCATACAAGGTAGGCGGGCACCGGGGCCGGAAATTCCCCTCCGAAACAATCCCAGATCTCCTTCTATGTTAAGCTGTACGAGGAAAAAAGCGGCGTAAAGGCCGGCGGCGCCTGTTTCATGCTCATTAACGGACACAGGCTTGTCGCCGTACTGGGCAAAATTCAAAAGACCCGCGGCGACAGCAGGGAAAAATTTCAGGAAACCCTGGATGCACTTGAAATATACCTTGAGAAATTCAAATCGGCCGTCGACCGTCTTGATTTTTCTTCGGCGGGCATTCCCCTTAAAGACTGCATGGCGTGCGTCTGCCGTTCGGTTTGCCGTACTTCATTCTTTTTGAATTCCGACAAACCTCCGGGACTGGAGTCGGCCGATGCCTATTGAAACGATCCTTGCGGAACTGGACGACTCGCAGAGAAAGGCGGCGACGGCGGAAAGCAATGCGGCTGTGGCGGCCGGAGCCGGAGCCGGCAAAACCAGGGTTCTGGCGTCGCGTTACGCATGGCTTGTCATGGAAAAAAAGCTCAAGGTCAGCGAGATTCTCGCTCTTACTTTTACCAAAAAGGCCGCGGGCGAAATGTACGGCCGTATCTATGAAGTACTCAGGAACGAAAGCGGCAGCGTTGAGGCGCAAAAGGCCGTCGCCGATTTCGGCGGCGCGAAGATTTTTACGCTGGATTCCTTCTGCGCAACCGTGGCCCGTCAGGCGGCGCGGTATTACGGGATCAGTCCGGATTTCAAAAGCGATGACGCCGCAATACGGGAACTCGCGCTGGAAGCAAGCCTTCCCTTTGTGCTGGATCACCGGGACAATCCGGCGCTGCAAATCCTTCTGGCCGACAGGAGCATCAAAACCGTTGCGGAAGAACTTTTCGCGGATACGGCGCTGCGTTACAGTTCCGTCAGCAGGCCCATTGATTTTGGAAAATACTTCGCGGTCCAGATACACGGTCTTGTTTCGGGCTGGAACGAAAAGACCGCTAAAGCGGATGCGCTTACAGGGGAAATGATTTCCGATCTGGAAAAAATACCGCCCCGGACAATTCTCATGGACGCGGACTTCCGGAAGTTGTTCGGCGGACCGAAGCCTGAGACGCCGGATATAGCATCCTTTCTGGAAGAAGCGCTCGCGGGCGCGGAAAATCCGGCCCCCCCTCCCGCGTTAATACGCGGCGTCTCCGCGTATTTTGAATGGCTTTCGGAAATAAATTCCGTGTCCCTGCGCGGCGGCGGAGACGAGTACAGACGGATTAAGGAAAACAGAAATGTTTTAAAAGACAGTCTCTATGAAGAACTTCAATTTATCGCCAACACCGCTTTGCAGATCGATATTATTAAATCCGTTTTCCCCCTGATCGACGAATTTCAAAAACTCTGCGCCGCCCTCAAGAGGAAAACGGGCCTCCTCATGTTCGGCGATATAGCCCGTCTTGCCGTTGACGCGCTTGCCGAATATCCTGAACTGCGTAAAGTCTACAAGGATGAAATAAAATCCGTCATGATCGATGAGTTTCAGGACAACAACGGCCTCCAGCGGGATCTGATCTTTCTTCTGGTGGAAAATCCTGACCGTATGGACAAGGGCGTCCCGTCTCCCGGCGGCCTCTGTCCCGGCAAGGTCTTTTTTGTCGGCGACGAAAAACAGTCGATCTACCGTTTCCGCGGCGCGGACGTGTCGGTTTTTCGCGGCCTCGCGGAAGGACTTAACGGACCCAAGGGCAATCTTGCCCTCATGTACAATTACCGGTCCTCTCCCATGCTGATTAACGCCTTTAACCGCATTTTCGGCGGCATGTCCGCGGATGAAACAACGGCGGGACCCGGGGCGGAACGCGGCCCCGGCTGTTCATGTATTTTTTCCGGACGGGAAATTTTCGAAGCCCGCTATCTTCCGGTCTATCCCCTCAACGCCGGCGGCGCAAAAGACGCCCTCCCCCGCCTCCATTTTTGCTTTCTTGATAAAGATCGCATCGACAAGGATGATCCCGGCAGTTTTTCTTCCGCCGATCTTGAAGCCGTTCACATAGCCGTAAAGATCCGCGAGATGGTCGATTCGGGGCGCAAGATCACCGTCAGGACGAAAGGAAAAACAACGGAACGCGGTTGTAAATTCGGCGACTTCGCGGTACTGCAGCGAACCCTGCGTCATCAGTATTCCCTGGAGCGCCATTTCAGGGATTTCGGCATCCCGTACAATACGGACCGTCCCGCCGGACTTTTCAGCGACGCTCCGGTAAACGATCTCTACAGCCTCCTTAGACTGCTGGTCTATCCCTCCGACCGCGCCGCTTATGCGGCGCTCCTCCGTTCGCCGTTTCTGCGCCTCGGCGATTGCGCCGCCTCGATCTGCCTGCTGGATGAAAGAGGGTTTCCCTTCAGCGAAGCTCTGGATGAAAAGATCCCGGAGGAAGATCTTGAACGGTATCAATACGGAAGGAAACTGTACACAAGCCTGAGGGAAGACGCCAGGACGCTTTCGGCGGCGGAACTTTTGACAAAGCTCTGGTACGATGAGGGGTACCGCTACGAAACGCTCTGGTCAAAAGATTCCCTGATATACGCCGAACTTTTCGATCTTTTCTTTGAGCTGGCCCGGAATGCCGACGCGCGGGGAAAAACCCTGGCCGATTTTATCGACCACGTTGAAAATCTGTTTGACAGGGAAACGCATCCGGATGATTTTTCGGTAAACGCCGAACGGGAACCGGGGGTGCGCGTCATGTCAATACACAAAAGCAAAGGGCTGGAATTTCCCGTCGTCTTTGTATACTGCGCCGCCGCAAAAGGAATTCCCCCCCGAAACGACGCGGCGGTTTATTACAACGAAACCTGGGGGCCGGCCGTCAACCTGCCGGTGATGGAGGAACTGTCGGGCGGCAAGCTTCCGCCGGGCGGCGGGAATTATTTTTTCAACCTCCAGAAGGACGAAGAAAAACGCATGATGACGGCGGAATTAAGGCGGCTCCTCTATGTCGCAATGACCAGGGCGGAGTGTGAACTTTTTCTCACCGCCTCAATTTCGCAGACGGCGGACGACAAAAAATCAGGCAGATTTGAAGACGCTCAGTATACTTCAGAATATTTAACCGATCTTGTCAACAGCCTCAATGAAAAGGATCGAAACGTCCACACGTTTCTTGACCTCCTGATCCCCGTGCTGGCTGATTGCGGCAATCCCCCGTATACCATTGACGTGATCAACGTTTATTCCCGGAACGAACCCGTCCCCCGGCGGCCCCGCATAACACAGGAAACGCCGAAAAGATATTCCGGAAAAATTCTGCGGGCGATGGCCGCGTCGGCCGAAGCCGCCGGCGCGTTTTACGAAAAGGCGGACATAACCGAAGCGTACTTTTCCGCCCCCCTTCCCATACCGGCGAGCGATCTGCATTCGGAAGCGTATGACGCCCTTCAGCAGGAACATCGGGTCAGCCCGGACAAACCGGACAGTCTGGACGTCCTTCTGAAAAAGACAGGGCTTAAAGCCGCGGATTTCGGCGTTATTGTTCATGCTTTTATCGATGATTTCCTTAACGGCCGGGAAAAAAACATTCCCCCGTCCGTAATTTCCCGCATCGACGAAAAGGACTGGAAAGACGCCGCCGCCGAAGCGGACCGCATGATAAAGGCCTTCCTTGATTCACCATTGGGGCAACTGGGGCTTAAATCTTCTTACCGGGAAACGGAATTTCCCTTCTTCAGCAATGTAAAACCCAAAAACAGCCCCCGGGCTGTTTCCGTTTCCGGAAGGATAGATCTTCTTTTTGAATCGGACGGAATGATCCATGTAGTTGATTTCAAGACCGACAGGGATGAAAGACCCGGCAATCACCTGGGGCAGCTTGCCGTTTACGAAAGGGCGGCGGGCGACATCTTCGGCATGAAGGTTAAACCCTGGCTTTTTTATCTCCGCAGCGGCGCCGCGCTGGATCTTTCAGAGCACATCAAAGAAGCGGATATAGAGCAGATGGCGGCGGAGTATCTCGCCTCCGCCGGCGGCCTTCCGCTGTAAAACAGGGCCGTCCGGAAACTTCGGCGCCGGGGTTTTTGAAGTTTTCTATCCCTTTACCGATCCTGCGGTAACCCCCTGTATTATATACTTCTGACAGGTAAAGTAAAAAGCAATTATGGGAATAACCGCCATGATGATCACCGCCATCATGTACCCCATGTCTATGGAACCGTAGCCGCCCCTTAAATACTGGACGGCAACCGGAATGGTTCTGTATTCGGAGCCTATGACAAGATTCGGCAGAAGGTAATCGTTCCATATCCACATCGAATTGAGGATAGCCACGGTAATGGCGATGGGAACAAGCATGGGAAAGATGACGCTGAAAAAGGCCCGTATCGGCGTACACCCGTCTATGACGGCCGCTTCTTCAACAGCAACGGGAACGGATTTGACGAAGCCGCTGAAAAGGAAAACCGATTGGGACGCTCCGAATCCGAGGTATATCGCCAGTATGCCCACAGGGTTGTCAAGATGAAGCAGGTTCGCAATCTTGGTAAGGGGAAACATCACCATCTGAAAGGGAACTATCATGGCGAACACAAAGGCGAAGTAAAGCCCCTTGCAGAAAAGGCTTGAGCTTCGTGTTATGTACCAGGCCGTCATTGCGGAAAAAAGAACTATGGCCGCCACCGAGAATACGGTGATAAAGAGCGACCATCCGAAGGCGGAAAGAAAGCCGGTGTTTATCATCCCGTTGACATAATTGCTGATCCCCGCAAAGGATTCTCCGTTGGGAAACGCAAAAGGGGTGTTGATGACAAAGAGCTTGCTTTTAAAGGAATTGAGCAGCACAAGAAGTATGGGAACGACAAAAAAAAGTGATATAAGGCTCAACGCAATAACGGCGGCGATATTCGATACGGAAAAGGACTTCGGGTTGTTCATCAGCTTACAACCTCCCTGCGCCGGGTGACGCTGAGCTGTACAAGGGAAATGACCACCACCATAAGGAAGAACATCATCGCCTTGGCCTGGCCTACCCCTTCCCAGTTTGCGCGGCTGTAGAAGGTATTGTAAATATCCAGGGCCACCATGGCCGTCCGTTTTCCCGGCCCCCCCGCGGTAAGGGCGAGGTTCTGATCAAACATTTTAAAGGAATTGGTAACAGTCATAAACAGGGTAATGGTGATCGAAGGCATCACCATGGGAATAAGTATCTTCCGTAAAACGGCAAAAGGCCCCGCCCCGTCTATTTTCGCCGCCTCAAGAATTTCATCCGGTATATTCTGCAGCCCCGCAATAAAAATGATCATCATATAGCCTATGAACTGCCAGTTGGTCAGAATAACCATGCCCCAGAACCCGTACGCCGGGTTCGCCGTAATGGTAACGCCGAAAATACCGAGAAAACCGTTGATGATAAACTGCCAGATGTACCCCAGCACAATGCCGCCTATAAGATTAGGCATAAAGATCATCGTCCTGAACATATTGGTTCCCCTAAAGCCCCGGGTAAGAAGCAGAGCCAGGGCAAAGGCCGCCGTGTTTATGATGATCACCGACACCACGGTAAAGGCGGCCGAAAGCCGCAGGGCGTTAAGGAAATCGGGGTTGGAAAAGGCCCGTATATAATTGCTGAACCCCACCCATTCCGCATCCGTTACTGTGGAAAAACGGGAGAACGAAAGCAGTATGCCCGTGATAAACGGAACAACAAAGGCAACAATAAAGGCCAGCAGCGTCGGTCCCACAAAAAAAAGAAAATACTTTTTCAGAGCTTTTTCCATGCGAGTCTCCTTGTACCGGCCGGGGCGTCCCGCGATCCGGTTTCTGCCGGAAACCGGATCGAGGAAGCTTAAGGAAACGGGGCCGGTTCCGCTTCCCGCTGAAAATCCGTTTTACTGTATGGCGGCTTTTTCCGACGCCCAGGAATCTACAAAGGTACGGGTAACTTGATCCCAGGACGCGTTTCCCAGCGCGTAATCATACATGGCCGCTCCCAGCGCTTCTTTGAAAGCCTGGCTGGGGAAAGTGGGGAAATTCCAGGATACCGATTCAATAGCGGGGTTATCCAGATAAAAGAACATTTCCTTTACCAGTGGATTATTGGGCCGCTCCGTAGGGCCGAAGGTGCTGAAGGGAGCGACAAAGCCCAGCTTGTCAAGAACAAAGCTCTTTCCGCTTGAAGTATTAAAGAGCCATTCCAGGAGCCTGATGGAAGCGTCCCGGGCTTCCTGAGAAGCCTTGCCGTTCACGCAGATAAAGTTTTCCGTTCCGGTGCACAGCCCCTGTTTTTCTTCTCCGCTGACGCCCATATAAATGGGCAGAAATTTGATGTCATCGGCTTTAACCACATTGCCGCTTTCACCTTCAATCTGACCCCAGGCCCAGTTGCCGTTCTGTACCATGGCGACCTTGCCCAAAGCCATTTCGGACATGGAATCGCCCACGGTTTTGGCGCCCACCATCTTGCGGTCCGTTATGGAATTGTTAAGGTAAAGATCAAAAATATTACGGAAATTCCCGCCGTATGTCAGATCCAGCTTTGCGAGGTCCCCTGCGCCTTTCTGCTTGTATTCATAATAAA
>JAITJV010000062.1 GCA_031278755.1 Treponema sp.
GGGGCTTCAGTCTCAAAATGCGGAGCTTAACAGAACTTTGGCGTCAAGGGACGCGGCGATAACCCTGCTCAACGCCCAGGGCGCCGAGCAGGCGGCGGCCATAGAAAACCTTAACAACCAGCTTGCTTCAATACGGCAGGCGCTGCAGGCCCTGAGCCAGTAGGCTGAAATTTACGCGGGCTGGGCGGCGGAAGCGGCTTCGTATATGTATCCGGTCTTGAGGCAGATGTTAAAAAGGTGTTTTGTCAATGATTCTTCGATGATTTTCTCACTGCCGTCGCTTATCCGGGTAAGGCGGACAATGAATCCGTCTTCGATTTCCCTGATAATATCAAAATATTCTGTCCGGCCGGACCGGCTTTTTATGCAGTAACGTTTCATCTCAGTTCCTCCAAAGAACGGGTTTCTTGATTTTCGGAAGAATAGGGAGGCCCCTTGAGATGAGAGTTGTTCAAGAACTTCAGTTTCTGAACAAGTCCCGCGGAAAAACGGCAAAAAAAAAGGATTTCGTTGAAAAGTCCGCGTTTTTCGGTTTTTGGGAGGCTTGGCGGTTAAAGTCCGGGGGGCTTTAACCGGCGCTGACCGCGGAGCTTGCTCCGCGGAGGCTCATTTGGTATGCATCACCTCCGCCCCGTCCCAGTCTTCCGGAGGCGGATTTGACAGGTAATCCCTGCAGCGCCGTTCCAGTATTCCGGCGTTGTAATCGCCGGGGAGCAGCGCGAGTGTTTCGCGGAAAGCGGCCGCCGCCTCCGCAAAGACGCGGCGCGGATAATAGAGTTCCATCGCCGAATTATGCATGGACCATGCTTTTTCTTCCGCCGGGGAAAGGTTTTGTTTTACCGTATATATCTTTACGCCCCTGTTTTTTCCTTTAACCTTGACATTATCAAGATGCCGGAAACGGAGTTTCCCGCCGTTTTCATCCGCGGCGTTTCCTTCCGCCTGAATTTGTTTTTTCAGTTCGGTATAGAGGAACTCGGAAATGAGCAGTTCCGAATGATAGGTTTTGGTAAGCCCTTCCATGCGGCTTGCCAGGTTTACATTGTCCCCGATAACCGTATAGTCCCGCTTCTGTTCGGCGCCTATATTGCCTACCGTTACTTCACCGTAGTTGATTCCTATGCCTATCCGGAATTCTTTCTTGCCCAGCTTTTTCTGATCCCCGTTAAAAACGTTAAGAACGCCGATCATCTCAAGGCCGGACAAAACCGATTGAAGGGCGTCGTCGCCGTGTTTCACCGGCGCGCCCCAGAGGGCCATGATCGCGTCGCCGATGTACTTGTCAACAATGCCGTTCCGTTTATAGATCACGTTGACCTGTGAGGAAAAATACCGGTTCAGGGATTCTACCAGATCGTCGGGGCGCATGCCTTCGGAAATTGTAGTGAAGCTCCGTATATCCGAAAAAAGAACGGCCAGTTCCATGTTTTTTCCGGGCAGGAGCTGTTCCGGATTTTTAAAGGACTCGTTGATGACATCCTGCGGCACGTACTTCTGGAAGATCTGCCGTATGCGCTGCTCTTTTTTCTGTGCAAGAATTGCGTCAAAGGCGTGGCGTTTGATCTGACGGTACGCATTTTCAAGCCCTCCCGTCATGATGTTGAAGGTATGGGCAAGACGGCCCGTTTCATCGTTGTAGGCGACTTCCACCCTTGAAGAAAGATCGGAGGTTTCTATGATTCCCTGCATGGCCTTTACCACCCTGACAAGCGGCCTTGTCAATATGCGGGAAAAGAAAACAAGAAGGAGGACGGCGGCGGCGGACGCCGCGGCCGTCATTACAGCCGTCTGTACGGTGATGCGCTCAACATCCTGGTAAAATGTTCTTTTTTCTTCGGTAAGCGCTATCCACCACTGAAAGGGCGGAAAATAAAAGGCGCGGATCACCCGCTCTTTTCCTCCGGCCGCGGCGGTAATAAGTTCTTCGTCTTTTTCTTCAAAAAGATTGATCAGCGCCGCCCCTTCCGCCGGGGATATTTCCGTTTCAGACGTGGACATGACAGGGGCGCCGCCCGAATCAAGGGCGAAGATAAGTTCGCTTTCGCTCAGTATGATGCTGCGGGCGTATATCTCCACGGCCTTTTCCGCGGCGCTTACCATTTCCGGCCTTTCGGCATAGCCGTTTTCCAGAAGGAGCGCCCACTGGTTATCCGCGTATTTTTGAAGTTCAGAAAGCTTGAATCCGAAAAATTCCCGGGCGATTCTTGTTATTCCGTTTGCCGCGGAAAAGTAGGACGAAACCCCCGCCAGTACGAGGGTTGTTATAAGCAGGGGCACTACCACCCAAATGATCTTATTCCGGATGCTCATGGGAAAAATTTAAACGAATTACCCTGAATGTACAAGGCGGAGACTACCGGAGGGGGCGCAGTTTTTCCCAGGGGATCGTAACTTCTATGGGGCCCATTGAGCGGGGGGCTATTTCATAAAAATCCCACGCAAAAACAAGTCCGTCCCTGGCGGGATAAAAATTATCCGGCGCTTTTTCCAGCTTGTTTTCAAAGAAACCGCCTTCGGTAAGGGGGGCCCCCGGTTCGAGTCCCGCGTATCGGCGGAGGGCGTCTTCGATAAGGACGGCGAGTTCCCCGTTTTTCGCCGGCTCCACAAATTCCCCAAGTAAAACCCGCGCCGCTCTTGAACGGCTGACGGGAAAATACTTTTTTTCCTGCATGCCGTTGGCGCCGCCCAGATAGTAGTACCGGACGCGGCTTATCACGAGGACGTCGGGATCGGAGGTTTCCCCGAGCGCCGAAAATTCTTCCATGTATTCCCATTCCTGGCCGGAAGCGTCCGCGTTTTTGTCCATGCCGGCGGCCTGTTTTTCCAGGGATGCAATAAGCCCGTTTGCGTACTGATCGGGATCCATTCCTTCGTAAAGAATTTCCCTGAGAAGAGAAGAAAGACCCGCGCGATCCGGAACGGCAAGCAGCGTAAGGGAAACCGAAAGTTTTCCGCGTTTTTCCGGCGCGGTAATGGTTTTTTTGACCGTATAGGACGAAAATTCCGCGCCTGACGCGGGCGCGTTCCGGGGGCCGCCCCGGCATGAAAAGAAAAGTACAGACAGTAAAAGAATAAAACAAAAACGATGGTGTTTCATGGTTTTTATTATACCACCGGAGGCGGCATAAATCAACTATTCCGCCGCAAGATGCACCCCCGCGCGGTCATGGTCTGCGACGAAGAAGCCGCCGATGAATTACGGGTGCGCACGGGGCGGGTTTTTTGGGCACGGACCCTTCGCGGCGGATCGGACGTTCCCCGGCCCCGGCGCGTTTTCCCGCTTTTCCCTTGCCATAGGCTTGCTTAGCAGGCTCTTGGAGAAAATTG
>JAITJV010000093.1 GCA_031278755.1 Treponema sp.
CGAATTTTCACGCCCCGGCGGAGACGATATGGGCGCTTTCTTTTTCCCTTTTGGGCGTGCTGCTGTTCCGTTTGTGCGCGTTCGTTCCCGGCGAAACCGCCGCCTGGAATACATTGATCCTTTCCGCCCTCGTTTTTCTGGCGCAGGGCGGGGGAATTTTTTTCTGGGTTCTTTCAAGAAAGACCCGTTCGCCCTTTTTCCGGCTGTTGATTAATTTTGCGGTTATTGCTGTTGTATTTAGTCCTGTGGTTAATGCCTTTGTCCTTGGGCTGCTTGTGCTTTTGGGCATTGCTGAAAATTGGCTGCCTTTGCGGGCGGAAAAAACCGGAACATCCCCTACTCCGGGGATGTGAAGCCGGCGCCGTGAGGCGTCCGGCTTTGTTGAACAGTTGCGCGGCGGAAAACGTAATTTTCCGCGGGCCTTTTATAAGGCCCTATTTTATTTCCGGAAAAGTGCGGCGCAGTTTTCCGGCGGGAGCTTGGTTATGAAAGTGATTTTGAACAAGGATCTTGCAACCCTCGGGGAAGAGGGAGACGTTAAGGATGTGGCGAAAGGCTACGCCAGAAATTACCTTTTCCCGCGCGGGATCGCCCTGCCGTATACGGAACGGAACATAAAGCTTTTTGAATCCCGCAGGGGAGAAATCGAGGCGAGGAAAGAAGAAAAACGGAAGGACGCCGCGGGGATCAGGGAAAAACTGGAAAGCCTTGAAATTTCCATTACCATGCCCGCCGGAGCAAACGGAAAACTCTACGGCGCCGTAACCAGCCAGACCATAGCCGATGAGCTTGCCAGGCAGGGATACCAGATAGAAAGGAAGCGCATAGAACTTGCGGGAAACAGCTTCAAGAACGTCGGCAAATACAGGGTGACGGTAAAATTGTACGAAAGCGCCTCCGCCGGGATTAACGTTACTATTTTGGGGCAGGCGGTTAAAACCGAAACTTCCCAGGCGCCGGCAAAGGGCAGGCGTATGGGGAGGCGGCCCGCCGCGGAAGCGGACCGGTCCTCCGAAAATGCGGAGCCGGCCGCCGAAACTTCCGGCGCGGTCAAGGCCCCCCCCGCGGACGCGGCGGTTGAAAAGACCGCGGATCCCGCGCCCGCATCGGAAGAATCCGGTACGGAACAGATCGCGGAAGCCGGGGCCGGGGCGTAGGAATCGGTAATGGCCGGAGGACTTAAGGACAGGCTGCCTCCCCACGACGAAGAAGCCGAAAGGGCCGCGCTGGGAGCCATGCTCTTTGATGCGGAAGCCGTAGAGGCCGCTTCCCAATACCTGCGCCCCGGTGATTTTTATACGCCCGCCAACGGGAGGATATTCGAAGCGATACTGAGGCTTCAGGATTTGAAGGTAAAGCCCGATATACTCACCGTAACGGGAGAACTGCGCCAGGCGGGAAAACTTGACGAGGCGGGGGGGGCCGATTATGTGGCGTCCCTTACCTCGGTTATTCCGACAAGCGCCAATATAGAATATTATTCCAAAACCATACAGGACTATTCCTTGAGGCGCGCCCTGCTCCGCGCCGCGTCTGAAATCAGCACCAGTTCCTTTGACGAAAGTCAGGAAGCGCGCCGTATCCTTGAAGAAGTGCAGCAGAAAATATTTGAGTTAAGCGACTCAAGGCAGCTTTTCAAATTCCGCGTGGCAAAAACAGTGGTTCAGGAAGCCCTGGCGGTAATTGAAAAACTTCAGAAAGACAAGAAAGCGTTTACCGGAGTGGCAAGCGGATTCGGCGATCTTGATTCTCTGACCACGGGCTTTAAGCCTTCGGAATTCATCATCATAGGGGCGCGGCCTTCAATGGGAAAGACGGCCATAGCCCTCAATATGGCTTCCTATGCGGCGGTAAAAAGAAAGATACCTACGGCTTTTTTTTCCCTGGAAATGTCCGACGTGTCGCTTGTGATGCGTCTTATTTCAAGCGAAGCGGACATTGACTCCAATTCTCTGCGCACCGGGTATATTTCGGCTGTGCAGATGGATCTGTTGTTTAAGACCATGGGCGATCTGTACGAGGCGCCCCTTTATTTTGTGGATCAGCCCAATATGCGGCTTCTGGATTTAAGGTCCCAGGCCCGGCGGCTTGTGGCCAACCAGAAGATCGAAATCATCTTTATTGATTACATCACCCTTATCACCCTTGAGAATTTCCGCCTGCAGCCCCATGAGCAGATTGCCGAAATTTCCCGTTCGCTCAAGAGCCTTGCGCGGGAACTGGATATACCCATTATCGCCCTTTCCCAGCTTACCCGGGAAGCGGAAAAGGACAGGCCGAGCCTTGCCAATATACGCGCGTCGGGGGCCATAGAACAGGACGCCGATGTAGTCATGTTTCTTGACCGCAAGCGTGAAGACGACAAAAAGGGGACGGACCAAACCAGCCGTCCTGATACGCTTGAAACGAAGCTTATATTGGCAAAAAACAGAAACGGCCCCACAGGTACGGTACACCTTCAATTTTTGCCGCGATACGCCAAATTTGTTTCCATGTTAAAAAGAAATCCCGTATAATGAAAACAGGGAGGATTTATGGCCTTTATTGACGATTATGATTTTGATCTTCTGGTAAACGAAGCGGAAAAAATGGTGCTTGATGAATTGGGGGAACAGCTTGAACAGTACCCAAAGCAGCTGTGCACCTGCAACGACTGCGTGGCCGACATGGCCGCCATTGCGCTGAATTCGGTCAAGCCCCTGTACCGTTATTCGCTTCTGGGAAGCCTCTACGCCGCCCAGGCGATGAACGAAGGCTCATACGCGGAAAGCGTTCACAAGGCGGTGTCAGCGGCTATTGAGAAGGTCCGGCAAAACCCGAGCCACGACTGACGTTTCCCCGCAGGGTTCCGCTTTCCCCCCGCAGCGCCCATTCATCGCCCTGAATGCTGAAAACGGCCAGAAGTTTTCCCGTCTTGTTATCCTGCCAGGAAACATTGCCGTCTCCGTCGATGACGACAAAAAAGGAAATTCCGTCAAGAATTTTAACCGGAAAACCCGGCCCCCGCTCAAAAGGGGCCGTTCCTTCCTTTCCGTATATGGCCGCTCCGTTTCCGCCGGGGTTTAAAGCCGGCGCTCCGCCCGATTCGGCAATGGCAAAAAGGGCGTCTTCGCCTTCGTATTCAAACAGGCGCGCCAATCGGGAAGGATTTGCGGCGTCCAGGGCAAGGAACACGGTCTTTTCGGGATTTCCTTCGACGGCCGCGGCGTAAACGATTCCCGAAGAACCCCGGTAAACCCGCACCCCCGCCGACGCGGGCCAGGGAAGGGCCACCGTTTCGCCGTTTATGATATTTACCTTGAGAAAGGCGCTGTTCCCCGAAACGGCGCTGCGGGCCAGTATGATGTTTTCACCGTCGGCAAAGGCCGCGTCCATGGCGCCGGCCGAAGAAAATGAGAACGTCCTCTCTCCTGTTTTCGCGTCAAGAACGGCGGTGTTTCCCCCCGCGTCAAGAAAGAGCGCCCTGTCTTCCAGCGCCGAAACGGATTGGAGGGGAAAACGGAAGCCGAGCCTGTCGAATACGCGGACGGCGGCGCCTTCCCGTACCGCCGCCGGAGCCCTGCGGTTATTCTCCGCCTGCCAGAGGATAAATTCTCCACCGGAAAGGGCCGATATCCGCGTATAGGGGTTTCGCTCCCCCGCGTAAGCGGGTTCCTCCTCCTGAAAAGATACAAGACGGAGGGTAAAGCCGCTTTCGAGGCGGGAAAAATCAGAGGGAAGAAAACCCAGTTCACCACGGTCTGTAATAAATCCAAATGTTTGTCCCGACACCGCCCCTTCACATATTCTCCGCTGATCTTTGCAGGCAAAGATTCCGGTTCCGCCGTTTCCGTAAACAAGGCCCGCTTTGCCTTCCCCGGTTCCGAAAACAGCCGCAGGATAAGAGGCGTTTCCGCCGTTGTCAAACGCCAGGAAAGAGGAGATGCTTTCTTCGTCGAATCTTCCACGGGAAATCAGCGCCCCCGATCCGGACGGAACGCCGGACGCCGCCGGCTCGAAAGGGGCGGACGGATCGGGGCCTTTCCACACGAACAGCTCAAACGATTGCCGTTCCCCTCCCCCGGAAATTCCCGGTACAAGACAGCATAGTTCCCGGCCCTGCGGAACGGCCGAGATAAAAGATCCCTTTTTGATTCTTGAATCGCGGGTCAGTGCCTTCGCGGTTACCGCGTCAAGGATCACAAGGCCCCCCTCGTCGATACCCGCAAGAAAGCGGCCGCCGCCGAAAAGGACGGGGGAGGAAAGGCCGGACGGCGCGGCGAGCGTTTGTATCTCGTTCCCGGTTTCGAGGTTCCAATAGGAAAGGCTGCCGTCCGCCAGGCAGCTTATCAGGGACCGTTCGGATCTTCCGGTCGCGGCGAAGACCGGCGTGCCGGGGATTTCAGGCGGAAGCAGGTTCTCCCCTGTTTCGGCGTTAATGAAAACAATGCCCGCCCTTCCCGAATGTACGATAAAGATAAAATTCCCCCGGGCCGAATAGCCTATGAAGCGCACCGGATCCCTTGAAGGAAGGGCAAAGATTCTTTTCTTTTCGCGGTAATCCCAAACGCTGACGCGGTTCTCCGCAAAGCCGTCGCTTTCCCAGACGCAGACCTGGCTTTTGCCCGGACGTTTTGCCATTAATTTTAGGGGAAGGACGCTGATCTGAAGCCTTTCAAGAGCGGCGCCGTCCGGCACGCTCCACAATTCAAGAAACCCGTCTTCTCCGGCGCTTATGATCCGCTCGCCGTCTTCAACAAGGGCATTGACCGCTCCGCGGTGCGCCCCGGGCAAAAACCCTGTTTCCTGGCCGTATGCGGGCGGGCCGAGAAAAAGAAGAAACACCAAAGTCCGCGCAATCCGCTTAAGCGTCCGTGGGAACATCCGCAGAACCCGGTTTTATTTCAGAATTTCAGGCCGCAGCATATTCTGCACTGAAAGGTAGGAGCCGGTCCTGAGCGAGGCAAATATTTCTCCCCTGGGGCGTTTTTTGTAATCGTCCAGGGTTTTTTCATACAGGGCCAACGGAATTCTCATAACCGCCACTTCTCCTTCCCTTATGCCGTGTATGTGGAATTCAAGCGAGTCCGTTTTTCCCTGATACCAGATGCTTATTTCCCTGTCTTCGTCTTTAAGGCTCTCTTCGGCTTTAACGAGGAGGTAGTATTTAAGGGCTTCTACCGCCGCGGGTTCAAGCCCGTCGCGTATAACCGCAATCCTGTCCGCAAGTTCGGGATAGCCGATAACGGTTTCCAGGGGCGGCGGCTCCTTCGGCTCTGATTTTTTTCCGGCCTTTTTTCTCCGGCGGTAAAATTCTCCGCGTTCCAGTTCGGGAAGCGCCTCGATGCGGAGCTTCCGTTCCGGCCAGTTTATCGTAATGGGGAATTCGGGTTTGTGCTTTTTGCCGCAGCTTGGGCAGATAAAATTCATGAAAGTCCCGTCCATGATTTCGTTTATATACTCCGGCCTGGCGTCAAGATCGATCTCATCGGGAACGTCTACCGAAAAGGCGTTTTCGCAAAAGCAGGGAATTTTCTGTTTCAACGGAACCTCCTAGCGGCGGAACAGGTAAAGGATATCACCGAATACGGCGAAGATCATGAGGCCGGAGATAATGAGGACCCCCACGGTCTGAAAGACGGCAATGGCGCGGGGGGGCAGGGGCCTCCGCCGCACGGCTTCCGCAGCAAAAAGAACAATCATTCCCCCGTCAAGCACCGGCAGGGGAAGCAGGTTCATGATTGAAAGGGCGATGGAAACAAGCGACAAAAAATTTGCCATCGATCTGACGCCGGCGGCGAACCCGCGTCCGAAGCCTTCGGCGGCTATGTCTCCCGCCATGTAGGTAATCCTTACCGGGCCGGAAACCGCCTGGGTAAGATCTATGCCGCGGAAAAGAAGGGAAAGGCTTTTGAGGGAAATAACAAAGGTTTTCCAGGATTCACGCGCCCCCTTGACAAGGGCCGCGGGCGGCGAAAGAACGGGGGTGCGGTAGTGAACCATGGCCCAGCCTATGCCGATATCCGCCTCTCCTCCGGTATAAAGCGGAGCGAGGACGGTGTTTTTTTCAAGGCCGTTCCTTTCATAGTCGACGGAAATAGTTGCGGGTTTTTTTTCAAGCAGATCGATAAGCCCCGCCGTGTAGGCAAGATCGTTTCCGTTTACCCGCAGGACGCGGTCTCCCGCAAGAAGACCCGCTTCGGCGGCGGGGCTTCCTTCGGCGATTTGGCCTATGACGGGATTTGTCCACGAGTAGACGCCTATCCTTCCTGCGCCGGTGCTCTTGTCAAGGAGGGGGCGCACTTCGAGGGAAAGGATTTCTCCGTTACGGTCCACGGTAAGGGGAAGGTTCTTTTCGGGATTTACCGCGATGTGTTCCTGTATGTCGTGGTAATAGTCGGTTTTGCTGCCGTTTATTTCCAGGATGCGGTCCCCTGTTTTAAGCCCGCTTTCGTCGGCAGGGGCGCTTTGGCCGTTTATTTCCGAAGCCAGTACGATGCGGTTTTCAAGGGTGTTTACATCGACGCCCAAACCCCAGATTACGGAAAGGACGAGAACGGCGAAAAGAAGGTTGAAGACGGGGCCGGCCGCC
>JAITJV010000245.1 GCA_031278755.1 Treponema sp.
AGGGCGCAGCGCCTATAATGCCGACGTATGTCCGAAAAAGAAAATACGGCGGAAGACGAAGTCCGGCTCGCCCCTGTTTTGGGGATACGGCCCGGGGTGTACCTTGCGGTTCTGTATGCGTTCATCATTCTGGTTATCCTCTTTTTTGTATTTTTCTTCCCCGGCCTTTCCCGGCCGGGGAGCATTGCGGCGGTGCGGTCGGAACCCGAAGGCGCGGCTTTTTATGTAGACGGGGTCTACATGGGCGCCGCTCCCTGCAAGATATTTGTTCCCCGGGGAAAACACGAAATAACAATTTCCCTGCCGGGTTTTACGCCTTTTGTAAAAGAAGTTGAATTTCGCGGGCGGCTTTTCGCTTCCGCCGTCTTTCCCCTGATCCACCCTGTTGTAACAACGCTTGAAACCGAAGATCCCGGCGCCGTCTTTGCCGATACGGCCGCGGATTTTGCCGGGTGGACCTTTGCCGGGGAGCCTACCGCGGCGTATCAGATTCCCCTGGCCCTTTCCGAAGGGGCGTACCGCGCGGCGCGGCCGGGCGCGACGGAACTGCGGGAAACGATGAACGGCGTTATGGAAGCCTCCGCCCGCTTTGCCCTGACCCGCGCCTCGCTGCGGGATCTGGCGCGGGCAAAGGCGCTTTCCGACAACGGAGGGCTTGCCCCGTCTCCGGTAAGCATACTCCGTTCGGCGGAAGAAGGCCTGGCCTGGCTGCGGGCAAACCCCGGCGGCAGGGCGTGGCTTGGGGCCGTCCTTCCAGAGGAAACCGCCGGCGCGTGGCTCGCGTCCGGAACAGACGCGAAAACGGACGACGCGGAGGCGTTTACCGCGGCCGGGCGCCGGTATGTAAAGGGAACCCCCCTGATACACATCCTTCCAAAAGACCGCCCTGACGGGTCAAGGGAAGAATTCTGGATCTTTGAAACCGCGGTCCCTTCATCCCTTTTTATGCAGTTTCTTGCTGAAAATCCCCGCCGGACGGAAACGGCGGCAAACGCGGCGGATGAAGACGCGCCTGTTACCGGCGTTTCCTGGTACGCCGCCGAAGCGTTCTGCTCGTGGTTCACCGGTTTGCTTCCGCCGGAGATGGCGGGCTATGAGGCGCGGCTTCCTTCCGAGGCCGAATGGGAAGCGGCGTATTCCGCCGAATTTGACCGTAATTATTTTCAACATCCTGACGACAGGAAACTGCGCGTATCGAAGGGGATCCGGGAATGGTGCGCCGATCCCTTCGCCCCCCTCCGCCTTCCCGCGCCTTCTCCGGCGATCAGGGCCGTAGGCTCCCCCGAACGCCCGCTGCGCGGAGAAAATACGGACCAGGAGGGGCAAACAGGCCGCGCTTCACTGCCCCCGGATATATCTTCACCGTTTGTTTCGTTCCGGCCTGTTATAGCTCCCGCGGGAACCGGAGGCTGAACTGTGGGCGAGGGCGTCAAGATCATCGCCGTTAACCGCCGGGCAAAGCACGATTATTCGGTAGACGATACATACGAATGCGGAATAGAACTCCTGGGCACCGAGGTTAAATCCTTCAGGGACGGAAAAATTTCCTTCCCCGACGCATGGGCCGAGGTAATAAAAGGCGAAATATGGCTTCGTTCCCTGCGTATCGCGGAAAATCCCTTTTCTTCCGTTTTTAACCACGATCCCGACCGGAAAAAAAAACTCCTCCTCCACCGGGAAGAGATAAAACGGATAAACCGCCGCGTAGAGGAAAAAGGGTACACCCTTATCCCCCTGTCGTTTTATTTCAAAAAAGGCAGGGTAAAGGTGGAACTGGGCCTGTGCAAGGGGAAGAAAGCCTTTGACAAAAGGGCCGATATACGGGAAAGGGACGTCAAACGGGACATGGAAAGGGAATTCCGTCTTCGGTAAGATTCCTTTATAGGTAACGGAGCTTGTTCCAAAACCCGGATGGGTTTCCGGAGGTCTTGGCCGAAGGCCGCGGGTAAAAAAAACGGCAGTTAAAACCGCTTCCAAAAACCGAAGTTTTGGAACAGCCTCGATGGATAATTCTTATGCGGAATAGTATACTGTAGTTCATGAAGCGGCTTTCGATCCTGATTTTTGCGGGCTTCATCCTCTCCGGTTTGGGCGCGCAAAACAATAGGCCGGTGATCAAACTGATGCCTTTTTCAATGACGGGCATCGGCGCCGATGAAGGGCGTCTTCTGGATTCGCTCATACGGTCATATCTTTCCGATTTTGGGGAAGTAATAAGCTTTTTCCCCAATAAAGACGGTCTTTTTATGACCGGCGAGGATATTTTCGCGGAAGACAATTCCCTTGAATCCTGGACCCAAATTCCCAATTATACTGTTTCCGGAAGCCTCCGTATGGAGGAGGACGGCCGTATTCTTAGCATGGACGTAGGCGAC
This sequence comes from Treponema sp., assembly GCA_031278755.1. Lineage (GTDB taxonomy): Bacteria > Spirochaetota > Spirochaetia > Treponematales > Breznakiellaceae > JAIROE01. The sequence continues at coordinate 2,376 of JAITJV010000245.1, forward strand.
ATGGCCACCGGGGAGGTAAGATCCTATTCCTATTCCTATAAATCGGCGGGAGAATTGGCCCTCAAGGCCCGTTCCATACTGGAGAACGCCTTTATCACCCCGCCGGAAAGACGGCAGGAGCCTGTTCACGCCGAAATCATCAACGAAAACCGGATTATGGGAAGCTGGAAAGGGGAAGAAGGCATTGAAATGGTACGTTTGTACCGGGGAGGCCGGGGTATGGCGATCTTCTCCTCGGGCGCCCAAATGGCCCTTTCCTATACGGTGGAAAGCAATACCCTTATTGTCAGACAGGTTTCACCCAATTCGGAACGGTACTATTACCCTCTGCCCTATGAAAGGGCCAGATCCCTCAGCGCGGCGGCGGCGCCCATGGTCTGGGAACTCAGGCTGTTCAGGCGGGGTTCCGTCCTCAGGGGGCTGAAGTCAACGGCCGGTTTCAGCGCCGATGGAAATGAGATCGTACCCGAAATAAAGGACGTAGAATGGGCCAGGGGGCCGGCCCGCTAGCGGCCTGTTCCTAAAACGGCGGAATTCTCCTGAAAAGATCCAGAAAAAGAAAAAGGGCGAAAACAGCCCCTCCGGCGGAAAGGGCCGCGATTTTTATGGTTTTATCATTGACAAATTCGGGCCGGCGGGCCCTTACCGTTTCTCCCGGCCTCAATGCGGCCCGTTTTACCCCTCCAAGACCCACGATCCGGACAAAAAGCTGATCTTTTTCGCCGTATCCCAGCTCCCTGGCGTAAACGGATATGGCGTCCTTGTCGTAAAGGAGGCTGTTTTTTGTATTTTCAAGGGTTTCGTTTATAAGGCCCAGCTTTTCCATATTGGCCCGCTGCCTGTCCCGTTCGGAAATGAGTTCCCGGTAAGCGGAAAAGCCCATTGGCCCGGTAAGTAAAGACAAAAGGGCGTACACGGCGGCGGCGGTCCAAAGGGCAATGAGGTATTTGCAGGCTCTCATACCAAATTTACGGAAATTTGGGGAGGTATCTTAAGCGAATGCGGAGCATTTCGCACGAATGCGGAGCATTTCGCACGAATGCGGAGCATTTCGCACGAATGCGGAGCATTTCGCACGAATGCGGAATA
>JAITJV010000020.1 GCA_031278755.1 Treponema sp.
GCCGGTTTCGGCTTTAACGCGGGCGGCGACAAGCGAGGCAAGTTTCCGTATGTCGCCGGATGCGGCGGCGCCTGTGTTGATGATGATGTTTCCGTGGTAGGGCGCGACGGCGGCGCCGCCTACCGAAAGGCCGCGGAGGCCGAGTTCGTCTATGATTTTTCCCGACGGTTTTCCGAAAGAGCGGTTGTTTTTAAAAGCCGATCCCGCCGAAGGATGCCGGTAATGGCCTTTCTTTTCCCTGTCGTCCCTGTGGGAAGCCATTTCTTCCCGTATTTCGGCTTCCGGCCGGGGCTGCAGGGTAAACGAAGCGGAAACAATTACAAGGTCCCTGCCCTGGAAGGGGCTTTTTTTGTATGAAAAAGCGTTTGCATTTCGCGGGACTTTAACATACGCAAGATTTTCGTCAATGATTAACGTTTCGGCAAGCACATCGGCTGTTTCGCGATCATAGCAGCGGGCGTTCATCCAGACCGCCCCGCCTATTGTACCGGGCATGCCGGCGAGGAATTCGAGTCCCGAGAGCCCCAGTGAAGCGGCCGTTTCCGACGCTTCGTCCGCGGCGGTTCCCGAACGGAATTCGGCCTTTATCTGACCGTCAGGCAAAACCTGATTTTCCGTTTCTTTTCCGGCAGGAAAACCGGGCGCTTCCGCCATCCCCTTCCAGCCTCCCGTATCAAGGGTGATTCCCCGTATTCCCCGGTCGGACACAACAATATTCGATCCGCCGCCCATGATAAAGACGGGTATCCCTTCGTTTTTGGCCTCCCCGAGAAGGAAAGGGACATATTCCGGGAAACAGCTCCCGGGCTGTATCCAGAGATCGGCCTTTCCGCCCGTCCTGAACGTGGTATGGCCGGCCATGGATTCGCCGTAACGGGCCGTTCCGTCGAATTTTATACGGGAATTGATTTTTTCCACAAATTTCTGTAGGGTAAGCATGATGGCGTTTACTTTGTATAATACCCTGGGCCGGGAATTGCAAGTCTTCCGGACTATTAATCCGGGAAAAGTCGGGTTTTACGGCTGCGGGCCTACGGTGTATACCTACGCCCATATCGGAAACCTCAGGGCCTATGTGACGCACGACGTGCTGGTCCGTTCCCTCCGCCGCGCCGGTTTTGAGGTAACCCATGTCATGAACGTTACCGATGTCGGCCATTTAAGCGGGGACAACGACGAAGGCGACGACAAGATGGTCAAAAGCGCCAGAGAACGGGGCAAAGACGTTCTGGAAATAGCCGGATTCTACACGCTGGCCTTTTTTACCGACACTGAACGGCTGAACATTGAGCAGCCCGATGTGGTTTGCAGGGCCACAGAGCATATAGGCGACATGATTTCCCTTATCAGGCGGATCGAGGCCAACGGCTTTACCTATTTTGCCGGGGGCAATCTTTACTTCGATACGGCCAAATTTCCCTCCTACGGCGAATTGGCCCTGCTTCAGCTTGAAAACCAGAAGGCCGGCGCCCGTATAGAAGTGGATGAAAACAAGCGGAATCCCCGCGACTTTGTCCTGTGGTTCACCAAAAGCAAATTCGAAAATCAGGCGCTTGTCTGGGACAGTCCCTGGGGAAAGGGGTATCCCGGCTGGCATATTGAATGTTCGGCGATGAGCATGAAGTACCTTGGAGAACAGTTCGACGTACACGCGGGGGGCATAGACCATATTTCCATTCACCATACCAATGAAATAGCCCAGAGCGAGGCCGCCACGGGAAAGACCCCCTGGGTCCGCTACTGGCTTCACAATGAATTTCTTGTGCTTGACAAAGAAAAGATGTCCAAATCTTCGGGGGCTTTTCTTACCCTTCAAAGCCTTATCGACGCGGGGTATGATCCCCTTGACTACCGGTATTTTCTCCTTGGGGGGCATTACCGGAGCCAGCTTCAGTTTTCATGGGAAAGCCTTGAAGGGGCGAAAAACGCGCGGAAATCGCTTGTTGAAAAGGTAAAGGCCCTCGCGGCCAGGGCGAAAGGCGGAAGGGGAAACGCCCCGGCCGCGGGAAACGCGGCCGGGGCGTCCAAAGACGCCGGAACATACCTTGAAGCCTTTAACAGGGCCCTGGAGGACGATTTATCGACTCCCCGGGCGCTGGCGGAACTGCGGGGCCTTCTCAGGGATACGGAATGCGAACCCGGCGCGGCCCTTGCGGCGGTTCTTGACATGGACAGGGTATTGGGCCTTAATCTTGAAGATGCGGCAAAGAGTCCGGAAGAAGAAGAAGGCGTAATCCGGGAGATCGAGGCCCTCATAGCGGAGCGGAGCGCCGCGAAAAAAGCAAAGGATTTTGCCGGAGCGGACAGCATACGGGACAGCCTTAAAGCAAGGGGTATAATACTGGAAGACGGGCCTTCGGGAACCCTTTGGCGGCGCGCGTAAGCGCTGTAACATTCAGGGAAATGATTTGTTTTCGGATATAAGCGGGGAAAGAGGAGCCGGACATGACAAGGAATTCCGGCGCCTTTACGATACGGTGTTCCCGGTGATCTTTAAAGTAGCGTACCGTGTTACAAACAGCGGGGAAGCCGCCGAGGATCTTTGCCAGGAGGCTTTTTTCCGGCTGTATGAAAAAAACATGGTTTTTCCCAAT
>JAITJV010000043.1 GCA_031278755.1 Treponema sp.
TATTTTGAAAACATTCGTCCATTCTATATTCAGCGGCGGCGAAGTTATTCCGCGTCCCGTGCTTGAAGCCTGGATTGATCCGGACAATACCGGAGGGGGCGCCATGGTTTTGTTCGTCTGCCACTGGAAATCAAAACTTGGCGGCGAAGACGGGACGGAAGCCTTGAGGAGAGCTTCTGCCAGGGTGATATTGCGGCGTATTGAAGAAATACGGAAGGATTATCCCGCGGTTCCGGCGCTAATCATGGGCGACCTTAACGAAAATCACGATGAATTTTACAGACGGGACGCACGGATTATCAGCGCCCTTATGCCCGACGATCCGGGAGCCGCGGCGCTTGCCGAAAAAAGCGGGCAGACGGACTTTCTTGTTCTCAGCAAAAACAAGCCTCCCGCGGCGTCTTTTTTCCCCGAAACAGAGGCGTTCTTTACCCCCTGGGGTTCAGATCTGGAAAACGGATCGTATTATTACGAAAATAATTGGGAAACTATCGATCATGTTTTGCTTTCGCGTGATTTTTTTGATTCGTCGGGATGGGAGTATGAATCGTGCCGGGTCTTCAACGACGAGCCTTTTATAAACAGCCATGGATATCCGCGCGCCTACAATCCTAAAAACGGAACGGGATTAAGCGACCACCTTCCCCTTCTGCTTACACTCAGGATGTGTTCCGCCGGTTCTTGAGGGATCGTTGGTTTCGCGCCGGAAGAAACGTTGGAAGGAATATTGACTTTCCTCCCTTTTTTTGTTTATGTTTATATAAACGGAACAAATCTGACGGGGGTGACATGCACTTATCGGATGTTCCCAAGGGGGCCGCCTTTAGGGTCGTAAAGGTATCGCTGGGCAAAGAAGTGGGCAGAAGGCTGGCCGATATGGGATTTACCGAAGGGACCACCGGAGAAGTTATAAGGATAGGTTTTTTTCACGGGCCGCTGCAGGTGCGGATTCGGGGTTATAATATTCTGATCCGCTGTTACGAAGCGGCGGGTATTGAAATAGAACCGGCGGATCTATGCCCGAAAAAATAGTGCGCGTCGCACTGGCGGGAAATCCCAATTCGGGAAAAACCACGCTTTTTAACGCCATTACCGGCGCTCATCACAAGGTAGGAAATTATCCGGGAGTAACAGTTGAAAAACGCGAGGGGAGCCGTTTCCGCGGCGGCCGCGAATACCGTTTCATCGATCTTCCGGGGATCTACAGCCTGACGGCGTATTCCATAGACGAAGTTGTAGCCCGCGATTTTATCCTTGATGAAAAACCCGGCGTCATTGTAGACGTGCTTGACTCAACAAATCTTGAACGCAACCTTTTTCTCTGCCTCCAGTTTCAGGAGCTTGGCATTCCTGTGATTGGGGCGCTTAATATGAGCGACGAGGCTGAAGCGAGGGGTTTCAGAATCGATCACGGAAATCTTTCCAGGACGCTGGGTGTTCCGCTGGTAAAGACGGTGGGACCAAAAGGAACAGGCGTTGATGAATTGCTTGACGCAATAGACACAGCCGCGGCGGAATCGCCGGGTTCCGTTTCCGGACATTTGATACGCTACGGGGATGAAATAGAAACAAGGCTTGAACCGCTTGAAAAATTAATTGTATCCGACAGATCGTTCGGGGAAAAATATCCGGCGCGGTGGCTTGCGGTAAAACTCCTTGAAAAGGACGGCAATGCGTACAGGCGCCTTTGCGGACATTCCGACGCTGCGCAGATTGAGGCGTCCGCCCGCGAAGCGGTACGGTGGATAGATCAGCACTTTGGGAAAGATTCGGAGATCATCGTTGCCGAACAGCGTTACGGATACATACGCGGCGCGGTACAGGAGTCGGTGGTCATTGTAAAGCATCCGGATTTTTCACTCACCGAAACGGTTGACCGCGTCATCATGAACCGTTTCCTTGCGCTGCCTGTCTTTATGTTTGTGCTCTGGGCCGTGTTTCAGCTTACCTTCTTTCTTGGCGAATACCCCATGGAATGGCTTGAGCGTTTCTTCGACCTTTTAAGCGGCGTATTGCGGTCAATAATCCCTGAAGGATTAATTCGATCCCTCATCGTTGACGGAATCATAGGCGGGGTCGGCGGCGTTCTTTCGTTTGTGCCCCTTATCGTCATCCTCTTCTTTTTCCTTTCGATCCTTGAGGATGTCGGCTATATGTCCCGCGCGGCTTTTGCCACAGACAAGCTCCTTCACAGTTTCGGGCTTCACGGCCAGTCTATATTCCCCATGATGCTGGGTTTCGGCTGTTCCGTACCCGCTATTCTGGCGTCCAGAACGCTGAAAAGTCCGCGTGACAGGATCATCACCGTGCTCATCACCCCGCTTATGAGCTGCGGGGCGAAGCTCCCCGTTCATGTTCTCCTTGCGGCGGCGTTCTTCCCCGAACATGCGGGAAGCATGGTGATCCTGATCTACGCCATAGGAGCGGGCCTTTCCCTCCTCTGCGCCCTGCTGTTCAAGGCGACGGTACTTTCGGGGGATCCTACTCCCTTTGTGATGGAGCTTCCCCCGTACCGGGCGCCTACGCTCCGCGGCGTGTTCTGGCATGTGTGGGAAAAAACATGGATGTACGCCAAGAAGGCCGGAACGGTGATCCTTGCATCGTCGATTCTGATCTGGGCAATTACAAGCTTCCCTTCGTATACGCCGAAGGAAGGTGAAAACGGTACGGAAACCGCGCAGAATGCGCTTGAGCACAGCGCCGCGGGGCGTATAGGCCATGTTATTGAACCTGTGTTCAGGCCCCTGGGCTTTGACTGGAAAATTGCCGTCGCTTCGGTTACGGGCTTTGCGGCCAAGGAAGTAATCGTTTCAACCTTTGGGATACTGTACCACGTAGGAACCGAAGAAACGGAAGAAAGCGAAGGGCTGCGGGACGCGATACGGCGGGATGATCGCATGCGGCCCCTTGTCGCCTTTGTGTTCATGCTCTTTACGCTGATAATCCCTCCGTGTTTCGCGGCTCTTGCGACAATGAAGGCGGAAATAGGGGGGAAATGGGTTGCCTTTGAAATAGGCTTTCTCTTTGTTTTGGGATGGCTGCTCTGCTTCCTCGTGTTTCAGACGGGAAGGCTTGCGGGGTTCTAGGAGTTGTTATGTACGGTATTATTGAAATAATCGTCATTGTCATTGCGGCAGCGGCCGCCGCCTTTGTGATCCTGCGCCGGATGCTGCGGGCCTTTTTTTACGCAAAGGGAAAGGCAAAACGGCCTCCCTGCTGCTGCGATGACGTGGAACCGAAAAAGCCCCTATAGCGCTTGACATATCAGAAAAACCAATTATACTGTGATCAGTATTTTATTACGCTTCTTAAACGTGCTTTTGATGGGAATGAGGTTAAAATCCTCAGCGGACCCGCCACTGTATGCGTTTACAAATCCCTATCGGGCCGGCCGCCCCAAACGGGCCGCCGCCCGCAAGCCACTTAACGGGAAGGCGGGGGACGCGGTTAAAACGCGAAGTCAGGATACCTCAAGAGTAACGTATAAGTAACTCCCTCGGGGATGGGAAGGACGGCTATAGGTGTATGCACACACGGCTGACCGCGTTTTCCTTCCCGGGGAGCGCGTTTTTTTATGCCTTGGGGGAGGGGATCATGAGATTTTCAGACATTCAAATTGTTAAACGGGACGGGAAGCAGGAGGCGTTCTCTATCGAAAAGATAAAGAATGCAATCACCAGGGCGTTCCGCGCAAGCAACATGCCTGATTCGGAACGGGAAATATATGATATTGCCTTTGCCGTTGCCGGCGTTATAAACACCAATCCGGTAACCGTTGAAGAAATTCAGGATTTAGTAGAAAAAGAACTAATGGCGAAAAATCCAACGGTTGCAAAAAAATATATTATCTACCGGGACTGGCGGAATACCGAGCGGCACAAAAAGACGGATATGAAAACAATTATGGACGGCATTGTGGCGATAGAAAAAAACGACGTCAATCTCAGTAACGCCAATATGTCCGCCCACACGCCCGCCGGACAGATGATGACTTTTGCCGCGGAGGTTTCAAAAGACTATTCCGAAAAATATTTATTAAATCCGGAATTTGCGCTGGCCCACAGAAACGGCGATATTCACATCCATGACCTTGATTATTATCCAACAAAAACAACAACCTGCATTCAATATGACCTTGAAGAATTATTTGAGAAAGGTTTCAGAACGAAAAACGGCAGCATCCGTACCCCGCAGTCAATCCAGAGTTATGCCACGCTGGCAACAATTGTTTTTCAGACAAACCAAAATGAACAGCACGGAGGCCAGTCAATTCCCGCATTTGATTTTTTTATGGCTCCCGGTATCTTAAAATCTTTTCAAAAAAATCTTGCATTGAGCATTTGCCTTATCCGGCAATTTCAGGGAAATACAGATGAACAAAAAATCGATGAAAAAGAAATCAGGGAACTGGTAAAATCATCGGTAAAAAGCATTGCCCCCTCCTTATCAGATAAAGAAGCCCTGCTTAAAAGCCTTAACACCGTATCCGTTTCTTTTGACATAAAAATCCTTGATACCCTCATTGCAATATCCGCCGAAAATACGCGAAAAGACACCCATCAGGCGATGGAAGGCTTGATCCACAA
>JAITJV010000077.1 GCA_031278755.1 Treponema sp.
CTTCTCCTGATTTTTGGGGCAGGGAGCCTCTCAAATCCGCCGTGTACCCCAGTTCCCCGCCTTCGCGCCTGAGTTCGGCTTTTCCCGCCACGACGGTTGACAGGACCTGATTGTACTTCCGCAAATTTCCCGAAAGGAAAAGAAGATCCCCCGGAACAAAATTGTCGAAATTCGCCCTGACGGAAAGCAGGTCTTTTCCGTAGTCCGCCGAAAAATCATACGGCAGATCGTCGGCTTTTTTGCGCACGGAAACGATCCCGCCCCTGAGGCTCAGATCCACTCCCAGGGCGTTCATTTTGAAAAGTTCCCCCCGCAGGGAGGGCAGGTCGAGGGATACATCCCCTTCGCGAAGATTCGGCGTAAAGGATCCTGAAAGCTTTCCCGTCATTTCCGCGTTGAAAGAGCCGGCGTACTTCAGCGTAAGGGAAAGAGCCGCGCGCCATCTCCCCCTGATTTCAATGCGGCCTCCTTCCGCGGAAAGATCAAAATTTAGGCCGGCGGTTCTGAAACGGTTTTCTCCGGCGTCAATGTCCGCCCGGCCGTTTCGAATCCTGAACAGGAGCTTTTCGGGGATGCGGGAAAGCATGTCCTCCCGGCTCCGCCTTTTTTCAGCGGAAGCGGCCGGGGGTGCGCCCGAAAAAAGCGCCAGGAGATCGCCGTCCCGTTCCTTTTTAAAAAAAATCTCCGGCTTTTCTATACGGACCGAACGGAGGGCGTCCGCCCTGCCCAGAAGAAGATCCAAAAAAGAATACAAAAGCCTGAACCGGTAGACCGAAAAAACGGGAAGGCCGTCCGCCCCTGTTACCTGTATGTTCCGTATATCGACGGAGCCAAAAATTGAGGGCCCCATGGAAGAATAGCTGATGGTCCTGCCGAGATACGCTTCCGCCCTGCTTATCCATGTATTGCGGAATTCTTCCATCCGCCCCGTGATAAAGCGGTTGACGGGGATCAGCGCGGGAACCGTAAGAACAACAAGAAGGGTAAAAACAAAAATCTCTTTCATTACGGGGATTTGCCCCCGCATTCCCCGGTCTGTCTGTTTTTTGGTGAAAATTCCCACGGCATCTCCGCTGGTTATAAGCCTATCACAGGAGGGCCTTATTTGCCATAGCGGGGCGTTATGGTATACAGTATTTCCGGACGGGTTTATGAAGATTTTAACGAATTTTGCCGTTTTTGAAGGCGGAGACGGAAGCGGAACCACGACGCAACTGGAATTGCTGAAACAGCGCCTGACGCCGGAGAAGGGCGGGCCTGTTTTTTTCCCCACCTGTGAGCCGACCGGAGGCCCTGTAGGCCGGCTCATCCGGCAGGCCCTGGGAAAAGAGGTGAGGCTTGAACAGGAAACGATAGCCCGCCTTTTCGCCGCCGACCGCGCCGAACACCTCTATGCGCCCGGAGGCATTGTTGAACGGGCGGAAAGGGGGGAGCTGGTAATTTCCGACCGTTATGTTCCTTCTTCCCTTGTGTATCAGGGGCTGGCCTGCGGCGGGGAGCTTCCCCGCATCCTTAACGAAGATTTTCCCGCGCCGGAACTCATTCTTTTTTTTGATATTGAACCGGAAACCGCCCTTGAACGGATGAAAAACAGAACCAAACGTGAAATATACGAATATCTGGAATTCCAGATTGAGGTCCGCAGGCGCTACAGGGACGTGCTGCCCGCCTTCGGCGGCGGCGGTTCGGAGGTGATCGTAATAGACGCCTCGCCTCCGCCCGGCAGGGTCGCCGAAGAAGTATGGAGGACTTTGTCCCGCATGCCGATACTAAAAGCATGAAAGGCGCAAAAAATTTTCACAGGGGCCTTAAGGCCCTTGCCCTTGTCCTGCTGTTTGTCTTTTCCGGATCCTCCGCCGGCGCCTGGCTTGTTACGTACAAGGAACAGTATTTCAGGCTTTACCATATCCACTACAATCAATACCCCGACGATACCATGGAAAATATCTACTGGCTGGAAAAGGCCGTAAAAGCGGATTTCTGCAATCCCCTTTACGCCCTTGCCCTCATTGAAAACGAAGTCCAGTGGGAAAAATACCGTTATCTTTTCAATATGCACATCAACCTGAAACTTGCCGAACAGTATCTGTACCTCGGCAACAAGTGGAACAAAAGGCGGGCGTATTTTTACAACGCGCCATGGAAGGAACAGAACCTTGAGAGTCTTGAAACCGCCGAAACATGCTTCCGTACCGCCCTCTTCTACTGGGAAGAAGCCGAAGCATGGGCCGGCAAGGTGCGGGAAAGCCGTTTCCGGTATATCAACCTTGTACGGGTGCAGAATTGGGAAGACGAAGTATTCAGGATGGAAACAGGCGCGCTTGATTACGCAAAAACCATAGGCCGGGAACTCCGGTTTCTTCAGGACGTCCGCGATCGTTTTCAGGCGATGGATGAAAATACATATTAGCCCCACGCGCGCAGCCACAGGCTCTGATGCCGGCTTCGACAGGGGCCGGCGCGCATGAAAGCCACAGTACCGTTAAACGAGTGAGGGCTTTAGCCTGAGCGGCGCGCCGCACGAACCATCACGGACAGAACGGGTAATGATGTATGAAAAAACAGACAGTTTTTAAGATATGTGGTTTTCCTCTCTAATTAGAGTTTGTCTATAATGTAGACACATTATGGACAAACTTCCCTGAAAACCGCATTCTTCAAAATTTTGAGGAAGGGGAAATTTACCCTTAAAATATTACAGGCCCAGAAAATGTTGACACTTTTTTAATAAACTTATAGTATGGCGTTATCGAAATTATTCTTATGAATACATTACTTGATCCCGTCAAAATAGGACACAATTCTTTATCCGCGAATTTTATGTGGAATTTGCTCCGTCTTGCGCTCAACCTTATACTACCGTTTGTTATTCTTCCCTATGTGAGCCGTGTGCTGGGTCCCGCAGGTTTTGGAAAATCGGAATATGCGCTTTCAATCGTTACATTTTTTGTGTTATTCACCGCGCTTGGTATACCGGTTTATGGACTGCGCGAAACAGCGCGTACCGGAAATGATATAGTACTGCGTTCAAAAATGATATGGGAACTTACTCTGCTGCTTGCCGTTTCAGTGTGTGTCGGGTATGTTATATATTTTTTTTTGGTTTTAGTTACTCCGTTTTTCCGCACAGACCGCGCAATCTTCTATGCCGTTGCTCCCGCTATTTTCTTGACGAATCTTAACTATGAATGGTTTTACATTGGTATAGAGCAGCAGCGGCAAATTGCCATACGCACCCTTGTTTCAAAAATAGCGCAAATATGCCTCATTTTTCTTTTGGTAAAAAACCCTTCCGATTTCATTATTTATTCATGTATAATGGCATGTCTGCCCGTAATTATTTTAGTTTGGAATGTCGCGCGGTTAAAAAAATATGTGTGCGCCGTTCCGTTTGCTGAACTTGACATAAACCGGCACACTAAACCACTTGCGGCAATTTTTCTGGCGGGACTTGCAATAAATGTGTACACAAACATTGACACAACAATGGTTGGAGCAATCGCGGGAGACTCCGCCGCAGGGTTTTATGCCGCGTCAAATAAAACAGTACGCATCGTTATCATATTTATCGCTTCACTTGCAAGCGTATTTATTCCACGAATTGAAAACGCGTTCCATTCAGGCAATAGCGGGGAATACAAAAAACAACTGTCCGGTTCTGTACGCCTGATGTTTTTGCTCGGAGTGCCATGCTGTTTCGGCATGTTTATTTTGGCCCCCGAGATTATACATATCATTGCGGGTTCCGCATATAAAGAATCTGTTTTGGGGATACGGCTTTTGTGCCCGGTTGTTATCATTGCGGGATGTGCGAATTTTACCGCGTTGTATGTTTTATACCCAAACCACAAAGAAAAGTATTATACAATTTCTGTAGCATCAGGCGCGGCCGGTAACATTGTGTGCAACGCCATTCTTATTCCGCTTTACCGGCAAAACGGCGCGATTATCGGAACGCTCGCAGCCGAATCAATAGGTCTTTCGATGCAATTATTCTATGCGCGAAAATTACTTAAAGACACGGAATTATTCAGCATAAACACCGCAAAATTTTTTATTGCCGCATGTGTTATGACGGCGGCCGTATGGGTACTGCACAGAATAATCAATCAAACGGCGTTCACTTTTATTACCTGTGTGCTTGCGGGAGCCGCGGTATATGCGCTTATGTTGACATTGCTTCATGAAAAAACTGTTTTTGGGCTGGTTAATCAGCTCAAAAAGGGAGCACTCCGATGATTTATGTTTTATTGCTGCTGGTGACGGCATTGGGAGTTACCTGTTTTTGTTTGTTTGACAAAAATATTTTATCGCCGTCTGTTATTGCCTGTGGTGTATTTATGTTAAGCGTCTTTTGTGCCGTGATAAATACCCGCAGGTGGCAGATTACCATAGCGCCTATAACCGTGATCGTAATATT